>DRMA01000041.1 GCA_011375245.1 Thiothrix sp.
CATGAAGATTTTATTAGCATTTTCTAATGTATTAGATCTTTATGAATTGCTATAATATTGCACTGTTAGTCAACTTGTTTGCTAGAAGATTCTGGTGATGGCGTTGTTTTTTCTTTTAGTGATAATGAGCGTTTTTTGCGTTCTTTATAACGTATCACAACATTGCGTTTTTTGGGTTGGCGCTCGTTAAGTTCCTCTTGCATGGTTGGGTTTGAAAAATTCTTGCAGCGATAACTGTTATTTGTATTATGTTGTGATTTGCTCCTATAATTTTGCGTTTGTCCCTGTTGTGACTGGTTGCTATTACCATTATTACTATTGCCACCACGTTTGCGGTGAATGCCGCCACTAAGACGGCCATACTGACCTTTGTGTGATTTTTGTTTGCTATTATTATTTTTTCGTGAGTTGGCGAGTGAACGTGCTCCTTTACGTTTAGTCTTGGGTTGTTGTTTTTTCCCATTTGCTTTTTGTTTGTTTGGACTTAATGATAGTAAGGGGGTTGAAGTATAGGTATTGAGTGGTTCTAGACCAATTAAAGTATTTTGTTCTAATGATTCACCTGATTCTGTTTCAATTTTCTTAAGTGTCATGCGATCATGTGGACCTACGATGAGAGCTGAGGGTTTTTCTAGCTCTTCCCAGCCTTTATTCATAATTCTATTTTGAAAGCTTGCCGTTTGTTTAGGCAGTTCAAAATGAATAATGTTTTTATAACTAGGGGTGCTTACATTGATATTTGTTTGGTCACTAATGACAATAATTGGTTGCTGTTCTGCTACAACGGGTTCATCCGATTGCTGTGCACGTACTGCAGGGTGACCATGATTAATCAGATTTTCAACCAACGTGTCAGCAGAGCGGTTAGATGAGGTATAAATCAATGTTGCCTGATCTCCTAGTTCATCAAGCATTTGATCCATTAATGCAATTTTATGGGTATGGTCATCTGCAATATAAACTTCCTGTGGAATACTAACAAGTGGGTGTTTTTCTTCAGCAACCTCAATATTGATAGCATCAGGTAATAGTTCTTTAAGGCTGGCTTCTGATTCATCATCTTTTTGGACAAAGGTAATATACTGACATTTATCAGAAGCTTGTTTTAAAATAGTGGAACACAGCGATTGTAGGCCGTGATGATGAATGGTTGTGTAATCATCAATAATAAGCATTTCAAGGTCGGAAAAATTAGCTTTATTGTTTTCAACAAGATCATTAAGCCGTCCAGGGGTTGCAATCAATACATCAAGAGGGCGTTTGAGTAAACGCATTTGATGCTGATAAGGTCTTCCGCCACTAATAAAGCCTACACGCACCGTGTAGTTTTTAAAGATGCGTTTAAGTGTATAGTTTATGTGGTTTACCCGTTCACGACGCGAGGTCAGTATTAGGATGCGACTGCCTTGATGCTCTTCAATTGGATTATCAATTAAATAGCTTGCCATAGGGATGAGAAAAGCGCCTGTTTTGCCAGAAGCAGTTTGGCTACCGACAATGAGGTTTTTCCGCTCAGTAATGAGCGGAATAATTTGCTTCTGCAACAGCGTTGGATTCTCATAACCTGCGCCATTAAGCGAAGCTTTGAGGTCTTGGTTTAATTCGAATTCTGAAAAAGACAAGTATATCTCCCATGTGTATTTAAACACGGGTTGAAAGAATTGGTTATTAATCTCTGGATATCATTAATATACCAGCAGCGATAGTTAATGTGCCCGATATTCACTTATTCACTATAGGTAGTATTATAATTATTAGCAGCTAAGCATGCATAACTTAAGATGCAAAAAATAGTCTATAACGGGGAGTTAGTCAAGCTGTAGATGTAAAATATAGCAATAAAGCGTCATTGTCTAGGAGTTTTGTGGTGTGCTTCTAGCTATTTTTTTGAGTGAAAGCTTGTACTTAACAGGCTTTCTTGTTATTTACTACTTTATGTGACGTTTCATTGACTATTTTATACGGTTTATTTTAATTGCAGCACATCACGTACAGCTCCTCGTGAGGCAGAGGTTGTCATTGCAGCATAGGCTTTTAGTGCACTAGAAATATGGCGGGTGCGTTGTTCCTCAGGCTGCCAAGCTTTTTTCCCCTTATTGTTCATTGCAGTGCGACGTTGCTGCATTTCATCATCCGATAATTGTAAGACAATAGAACGGTTTGGAATATCAATCGCAATTATATCGCCTTCATTGATTAGTGCAATATCACCGCCTTCAGCAGCCTCAGGTGAAATATGACCAATGGATAAGCCTGATGTGCCACCTGAGAAGCGTCCATCCGTAATGAGAGCACACGCTTTGCCTAGTCCTTTCGATTTTAAGTAGCTGGTTGGGTAAAGCATTTCTTGCATTCCAGGACCGCCCTTGGGGCCTTCATAGCGAATGACTACTACATCACCAACATTGATATTGTCATTAAGAATAGCAGCAACGGCGCTATCTTGTGATTCAAAAATACGTGCTGGTCCACGAAAGAGCAGATTATCATCATCGACACCTGCTGTTTTCACAATACAGCCATCCTGAGCAATATTGCCATAGAGCACTGCTAAGCCACCATCTTTTGAATAGGCGTGCTCAATGCTACGAATGCAACCTGTTTTTCGGTCAATATCCAGACTTGGCCAGCTTTTTTCTTGGCTAAAGGCTTCAGTCGTGCGTACATTGCCTGGTCCTGCTTTGTAAAAGGTGTGGGTTTGTTCTATATCAGAAGTCGTAATATCCCATTGTGCCAAAGCGGCTGCTAAGCTATCACTATGCACTGTTTTACAGTCGGTATGAAGTAGATCGCCACGACTTAACTCTGCTAATAATGCCATAACCCCTCCTGCACGATGTACATCTTCCATATGATATTGTTGGCTGGCAGGTGCAACTTTACTCAAATTAGGAATGATACGCGAAAGGCGATCAATATCGTCTATCGTGAAATCTATTTCACCTTCTTGTGCAGCAGCAAGTAAGTGTAAAACAGTATTGGTAGAACCTCCCATTGATATATCAAGGCAGATAGCATTTTCAAACGCTTGTTTATTTGCAATAGAACGGGGTAATACAGATGGATCATCCTGCTCATAATACTGTTTGGTGATGCTAACAATGGTTCTTGCCGCTTCTAAAAATAGCTCTTTGCGATAGGCATGAGTTGCTAATAATGAGCCATTCCCTGGTAAGGCTAAGCCAAGTGCTTCTGTGAGACAGTTCATTGAGTTAGCAGTAAACATGCCTGAACAGGAACCACAAGTTGGGCAGGCTGAACGTTCCATTTCCAATACATCATTATCACTGATCTTTATATCGGCAGCAGAAACCATCGCATCAACCAGATCAAGATGAATTTCTTGACCTTGGATAATACTTTTTCCTGATTCCATTGGACCACCTGAGATAAAAATAGTCGGTATATTGAGTCGTAAGGCGGCATTTAACATGCCTGGGGTGATTTTATCGCAGTTAGAAATACAAATAAGCGCATCAGCACAATGTGCATTGACCATATATTCTACTGAATCAGAAATAATTTCGCGAGAAGGTAAGCTGTATAGCATACCGTCATGCCCCATTGCAATACCATCATCAACAGCAATGGTATTAAATTCTTTGGCAACAGCCCCTGATTTTTCGATTTCGCGTGCCACCATTTGTCCAAGGTCTTTTAGGTGTACATGACCAGGTACAAATTGAGTGAATGAATTAGCAATAGCGATAATCGGTTTGTCAAAGTCATCGTCTTGCATTCCTGTTGCTCGCCATAATGAGCGAGCGCCCGCCATATTACGTCCGTGTGTACTCGTTCGTGAGCGATAATGAGGCATGGTGTATTCCTAAATAGTTTTCTATTTTAAAGGGTAAAATTTTGTTAGAGAAGTAGTCGTCTAATATCTGCTAATGTTTTACTAAGATAAGTGGTAAAGCGCGCACCTGCTGCGCCATCAATAACGCGATGGTCATACGATAACGAAAGAGGTAACATCAGGCGTGGTACAAACTCACTGCCATTCCATTCAGGCTGCATTTTCGAGCGTGATACGCCCAATATAGCCACTTCAGGTGCATTGATAATAGGTGTGAACTTTGTACCTCCAATACCACCAAGGCTTGATATGCTCATGCAGCCACCTTGCATATCAGATGGGCTAAGCTTTTTATTACGCGCCTTCACTGCCATATCACGTATTTCTTGCGAAATGGTTACGACATTTTTTTGATCAACATCACGTATAACGGGAACAACTAAGCCATCAGGTGTATCAACAGCAACACCAATATGGTAATAATTTTTCTGAATTAAGGTTTCACCATTGGGTGACAGTGAACTATTAAAGCGTGGATAAGCTTTGAGGCCTGCAACGATGGCTTTCATAATAAAGGCAAGCGGGGTAATTTTAACGCCTTGTTCTTTCAGCTCTATGCCCATTTGCTTACGAAAGGCTTCCATTTCAGTAATGTCCGCTTCATCATACTGTGTTACATGCGGAATGCTGACCCAGTTTCGATGTAGGAACTTACCTGTTAGCTTATTGATTTTGCTTAATCTAATGGTTTCTACATCACCCCATCGACTAAAGTCTATTTCAGGCATGGGTTCAACACCAAGGCTTGAATTAGAGCTTGCTGTGTTATCACTATTATTTAATGCTTGTTTTACAAAATCTTGGACATCTGTTTTGATAATGCGGTTTTTACGTCCACTGCCTTGTACTTTGTTTAGATCAACACCTAGTTCGCGAGCAAAGCGCCGTATGGCAGGGCTGGCATGAGCGTTAATAAAAGTTGTTTCGTCAATATTAGCAGTAGGAGAGGATTTGGCAACAATAGGTTGTGTAGAGACAACGGAGGAGGGAGCTACGATAGCTTCTGGCATTTTACTGAGCTTGGATTTTTCCGTTGATTTACTGTCCTTTTTAGCAGCAGTGAGGTGTTTCTTCGCTTCGTCCAACTCTATTTCAACAATAGCCGATCCTTCCTTAACGTTGTCACCAATAGCCACTTTTATGCCAGTAACAGTGCCGCTGTCACTAGATGGAATTTCCATTGAAGCTTTATCGGATTCAACGGTAATTAATGAGTCTTCCACATTGATTTGATCCCCGACAGCAACGAGTATTTCAATAACTTCAACTTCATCAAAGTCGCCAATATTAGGAATATCAATATTTTTTGTGCTCATATTCTTTACTCCTGATGTCTACGCGTAA
>DRMA01000042.1 GCA_011375245.1 Thiothrix sp.
CCGTTTTTTAGCGTGGTCGATTGATTTAGTGCTTCGGCTATTAATCAGTATGGGGCTTTTTATGGTACTTTCCTTTGCGGGTAATACAGGTATGGGGATTGCGCTGATTCTCACCTTCTTATTGGAGTGGTTTTATCCTGTCTACTTTGAAATAAAAAAAGCAGGGCAAACACCGGGCAAAAAATCAATGGGCTTATATGTTGCTCATGAAGATGCAACCCCTATTGGTATATCCTCTTCAGTCATTCGCAATTTATTACGTGTTGTTGATTTTCTACCCTTTTTTTACGCCTTTGGCTTGATTAGCATGTTGTTAAGTCGTCGCTTTCAACGCTTGGGGGATCTGGTGGCAAAAACGGTTGTTTTGCATAAAGAACCCATACCAAAAAGTGCAGAGCATGAGGTAAAGCAAGTGATTAGACCCCCCGTTAAATTGACACTTGTTGAACAGCAAGCTCTTGTGGCTTACTTACAACGTCATAAGCGCATTTCTCCTGCGCGCCAAGAAGAATTAGCGCTATTGACAGGTTCGTTGATTGAGAAACAGAAAAGGCCTGTCGAGTACCTTTTAGGAGTCGCTAATTATTTGACAGGTGGAGCACGCAGATGAAACAAACGCCTTTTATGGAAAAATATACGCCTCTTTGGGATAGCTTTGAAGCATGGCTCACTTATCAAGATGCATCGCGCAAGCAGAAAAAAGAACAGGAGCAACCTGAGATTGATGTTCCTGCGGTTTATCGACAAATTTGTCATCATCTTGCACTTTCCCGTTCGCGTTTATATAGCCATGTATTGATCGAACGTTTAAATCATTTAGTATTACGCGGTCATCAAAAGCTTTATACCCATCGCCCTTATTTTTTACAGCACATTGCTGAGTATTTTGCGGGTGGTTTTCCTGCATTGGTGCGACAAGAATGGAAATTAGTTACCTTTTCAGCCTTGTTATTTTTGATCCCTTTTTTAGCTTCTATTATCACGATTCAGTATTACCCTGATATGGTATATACCGTATTAGATGATGACTCTATTGGACGAATGGAAGCGATGTATGCACCAGACTTACAAGGACGCTTAGGGAGAGAGCGCGAAGCAGACAGTGACTTATATATGTTTGGTTTTTATATTAAACACAATACAGGTATCGACTTTCAAATTTTTTCTAGTGGCTTATTATTTGGTTTGGGGTCGGTCTTTTTTCTGTTGTTGAATGGTTTGTTTTTAGGGGCAGTCTCAGGACATTTAACCCATATTGGCTATATTGATACCTTTTGGGGGTTTGTTGCAGGGCATAGCTCGTTTGAATTGATCGCAATGGTTTTTTCAGGCGCAGCAGGCTTTAAATTAGCGCAAGCATTGATTGCCCCACAACGCAAAACACGTGCTAGAGCGCTAGTTGATAATGGACGTATTGCTGTGCAACTCATGTATGGCACGGCGACAATGACGATTATGGCAGCCTTTATTGAAGCATTCTGGTCTTCAATAGTATGGGTTCCGTTGATGATGAAATACAGTGTGGGAATTGGCTTATGGTTGTTAGTGATTGCCTATTTTGTCTTCATGGGGCGAAGTCGTTATGCAGCTTAGTCAAATTAAGGCTGATATTCGTTTGCGCAGCCCATGGGAAGCCATTGATTTAGGCTTTGCGATGGTACAAGCATGGTGGCGGATTATTTATAGCCCGTGGATTATTTTCGCTATTATTTTTGCCATTATTCTTTGGCAGGTTGTGCCTGATGATAGTCGTTGGATTGCGGCATTGATTTTTTGGTGGTGTAAGCCCGTTTATGATCGTTTACTGCTACATATTAGTAGTCAGGAATTGTTTTCTTTAGATGAAGAGGCAAGACAGGCGGGTTGGCAAGGTAGTTTACAGCGCTTGAAAAAATTACCGTCATTATTACGTCGCAATGGTTTATTCAGCAGTTTAACCTATCGCCGTCTTTCTTTATCACGCGGTTTTAATTTGCCAATCTGGCAACTCGAAGGTCTAAAGGGCGCAGCACGAAAAAAGCGCCAGCGGTTATTACACACGAATACACATAGTCAAGCTGTGTGGTTGACCATTGCTTGTATTCATATTGAAATGATCTTGAATTTGGCTTTTTTTGGTTTGGTTCTTCTGTGGCTGCCCAGCCATATGCAAAGTAGTTTTTTTACCGATTTTTTTCTTGAACAGGCAAGTACTGATTCTAATTACTGGGTTGATTTATTGGGGTATGTGTTTTATGTCACTTCCGTTATTGTTATTGAGCCATTCTATGTTGTGGGTAGCTTTGGGCTTTATCTTAATCGTCGTACCCAACTTGAAGCATGGGATATTGAGTTAGTCTTTCGTCATATGGCAACCCGTTTAGCGGCGCTTAGAGAAGGAATAATTTTTGAAGAGTCTGCAAGCTCTACTTCTCATCCTTTAGTATCATTACTCAGTGCTTTTGTACTGGTAGCGGTGTTTAGTGTTACTACCAATCAAAAAGTGTATGCAGCTAACGAACCTGTTGCAGCTACTGTTTTGCCTGCTGAGCAGTCAAAAGCCACTATTGAAGCATTAATGAAAACCAAAGCGCTGTCACACACGGAAACGTTTAGTTATTGGAAACCTAAGGATTGGGACACCACAACGCCTGATGATGTTGATCCTTCTGCGATGGGTGAGTTTTTTGAGGCGTTGGGAAAAATACTGGCCGTTGTATTTGAATTTGGTTTGTGGGTGTTATTGGCAATTGTTATTTTTGTGTTGATTATCTATCGAGATTATTGGCTTGCTTTTTTTCAAGGAGGTGTTCAGCGCGCAGAAAAAAAAGCCAAGCCCGACATTTTGTTTGGCATGGATATTCGCCCTGAATCTTTGCCTGATAATATTGCTGCTGTTGCACGACAATTCTGGCAGCAAGGTCAACAACGTGAGGCGTTGAGTTTATTGTATCGTGGTGGCTTGATGCGCTTGGTGAACCAAGATGAGGTTGAGCTAGAAGACAGCCATACTGAGGGGGATGTGATTAAACTCAGTCGTCGTGTATTGCATAAACAACGTGAAGCTTATTTGGAAAAGCTCACCCATGTTTGGCAGCGTGCGGCCTATGCGCATCGTTTTCCTGATGATAGTGAGGCTGAATATTTGTTTCAACATTGGGAAAATGCTTTTCCTGCTCATGTAGAAGGTGACATATGAGTATGAAGAAAATCATTATGGGTGTGCTCTTGCTGGCTATGCTAGGGATCGTTTATATGGCACGCGACAGATTTGAACATGTTACTGAGGAGATTGATATTGGTTTTAAGGGGGAAGCGCGATCAAACTCGTTGTATGCCAGTCGCCTTTTCCTTAAAGCAATGGGTATTCCTGCTGAGAAAGTGGAGCTTTATGCCTTGGACAATTTACCTGCTGTTGATACAGTGCTGGTGATTAATACCCATCGCACAACTTTATCGACAACACGTATTGATAAGATATTGAAATGGGTAGAGCAGGGTGGACACTTATTGACGATTGCTGCACCTCGTTATCTTGAAGAGGATGGCTATAAAGATGCTTTGCAACATAAATTAGGGGTTAGCATTGCTCGTGCTTATTATTTAACAAATGCTGATAAGCAGAATGAGCAAGAGCAAGAGCAAGATGAAGAAGAGGATAATCAGCCATCAACAGTAAAGGTTAGCTTAGCAGGACTGGATAGAACCTATACAGTGGCAATGAACAGTTTTTATCCTATACAAAGCAAGATCAAACAAGAACAGCGAGTACAAGTACTTGATCGTACCTTTTTGCTCAATCGACCTTATGGTGATGGTTTAGTC
>DRMA01000043.1 GCA_011375245.1 Thiothrix sp.
AGTTCGTATGGAAGAAATGCGTCAATCTAATCATATTATTAAGCAATGTGTTGATTGGTTAAAGAAGAACTCTGGCTCAGTGATGTTAGAAGACAGTTCTGTTGCCCCTCCTTCACGTTCAGACATGAAAGTAGGTATGGAGTCATTGATTCAGCATTTTAAGTTGGCGACTGAAGGGTATACCTTACCGCAAGGTGAGTCCTATGCTGCGGTAGAACATCCTAAAGGTGAATTTGGTTGTTATTTGATATCAGATGGTGCTAACAAACCTTACCGTGTCAAATTACGTGCACCTGGTTTTGCCCATCTGTCTGCAATGGATGAGATGGCACGAGGGCATATGCTGGCAGATGTCGTTGCTATTATCGGCACACAAGATATTGTATTTGGTGAGGTGGATCGCTAATGAATGAGGCACAGAATACAACCATGCAACGTAAAAGCGATTTGCTTACAGCACATGAGCGTGATGATATTGATAAATGGCTAAAACGTTTTCCTGATGATAAAAAGCAGTCAGCATTGCTTGCGGCATTACGTGCGGTGATGCATGAAGATCATTATGTTTCTGTTGAAAAAATGGATGCTATTGCTGATTACCTTGGTTTAGACGAAATTGCAGTTTATGAAGTTGCTAGTTTTTATTCGATGTATGAATTAGATAAAAAATGTGCAGGACGGCATAGTATTTCGGTTTGTACTAATGTTTCTTGTGCGTTACGTGGTTCTGATGAAATTGTTGAGTATATTGAGAATAAGCTAGATATCAAGATGGGTGAGACAAGCTCTGACGGGAAGTTCTTCTTTAAAGTTGAAGAAGAATGCCTCGCTGCCTGTACAGGAGCACCAATGATGCAGGTTGATCATGTTTATTACACCGATTTAACCCTTGATAAAGTAAGTAAAATTTTGGATGGGTTGGATTAATCATGGTCGATCAAGTTTGCTTTATAACAAAAAAATTCGGTGATCAGGCACATACACTGGAGTCCTATTTAAAAGTAGGAGGGTATGAATCATGGAAGAAGATTCTAAAGGATAAAACGCCTGCGTCAGACATTATTGATACAGTGAAAGCTTCTGGATTACGTGGGCGTGGTGGCGCGGGTTTTCCCACAGGTTTGAAATGGAGCTTTATGCCCAGAGAAATGCCAGGACAAAAATATATTGTCTGTAATTCTGATGAGTCAGAGCCAGGTACCTGCAAAGACCGTGATATTTTGCGCTTTAATCCACATGCGTTAGTTGAAGGTATGGCGATAGCAGGCTATTCGATTGGAGCGAGTGTTGGTTATAACTATATGCGTGGCGAGTTTATGGATGAGCCATCTGAGCATTTTGAAATGGCGGTTGCTGCGGCTTATGAAGCTGGTTTATTAGGGCATGATATTCAAGGAAGTGGTATTGATTTTGATCTCTATGGTGCACTAGGTGCAGGTGCTTATATTTGTGGTGAAGAAACCGCACTTTTAGAGTCTTTAGAAGGTAAAAAAGGTCAGCCACGTTTCAAACCGCCATTTCCTGCCAGCTATGGTTTATATGGTCGTCCGACTACGATTAATAACACAGAAACACTCTCTTCTATTCCTGTTATTTTGCGTAAAGGTGGTGAGTGGTTTGCTGATCTAGGTGTAGAAGGTTCAGGCGGAGAAAAACTTTTTTCGGTCTCAGGGCATTTAAATAATCCTGGAAATTTTGAAATACCAATGGGAATGCCTTTCCCTGAACTGCTTGAAATGGCGGGTGGTATTTGGAAGGGAAGAAAATTAAAAGCGGTTATTCCTGGAGGGTCATCTGTTCCTGTTGTGCCCGCAGAGGAAATGATGAAGCTCACGATGGATTACGATACCATCCAAACCGCAGGTTCTTATCTAGGATCGGGAGCGGTGATGGTGATGGATGACCATACGGATATGGTTAAAGTATTGCATCGTATCTCACGTTTTTACCATTCTGAATCATGTGGTCAATGTACACCTTGTCGTGAAGGTACAGGTTGGCTTTATCGTATGCTAACACGAATTCTAAATGGGCAAGGAACTCTTGAGGATATTGATAAGTTGGACGATGTTGCACGTAAGATTGAAGGGCGAACTATTTGTGCTTTAGGTGATGCGGCAGCAATGCCAGTATGGAGTTTTATTAAGCATTATCGTGAAGAATTTGAATACTATGTCAAGTATGGCTGTAGCATGGTTGAGGGTGCTTAAGGTATGAGTGATAAACATGTCACCTTAGAGATAAACGGCAAAGAAATCCAAGCGAAAGCAGGCATGATGCTGATTCAGGTCGCTGATGAACAGGGAATTCACATTCCACGTTTTTGTTACCATGACAAATTATCAGTCGCTGCAAACTGTCGTATGTGTTTAGTCGAAGTAGAAAAAGCACCTAAACCGATGCCAGCCTGTGCAACGCCTATTTATGATGGCATGAAAGTACTAACCCATTCGGTAAAAGCAGTATCTGCACAAAAAGCTATTATGGAGTTTTTGCTAATTAATCACCCTTTAGATTGTCCTATTTGTGATCAGGGGGGTGAATGCGAATTGCAAGATGTATCACAACAACATGGCGCGAATAGTTCTGAATACAAAGAAGTTAAACGGGTTGTCATTGATAAAGATATCGGACCATTAATTTCCACTGAAATGACGCGCTGCATACAATGTACGCGCTGTGTGCGTTTTGGCGAAGAAATTGCAGGTTTGCGTGAGATGGGAGCAACAGGTCGTAGCGAGACAATGGCTATTGGAACGTATGTTGAAAAAAGTCTCACTTCTGAATTATCAGGTAATATTATTGATATTTGTCCTGTTGGTGCATTAACAGCCAAGCCATCACGCTATAGGGCGCGTGCTTGGGAAGTGAGACAATATCCTTCCATTGCCTCGCATGATTGTTTGGGGTCACATATTAATATGCATACCTTTAGAAATGAGGT
>DRMA01000044.1 GCA_011375245.1 Thiothrix sp.
AAGTGAGAGTAGACTTATTGTATATAGCTTAGGCTATTGTTTATCATTGTGGAGTTTTGCTATGTTTATGGGGAAGAATACAATTTTTCGTATGAAATTGCTTGTTCTCATTATTTTTAGTGTTTTGGTAACAAATAATGTGTTTGCAAATAATAACAATGAAATAGGAAAGCAGAAAACATGGCATTCAGGGAATGCTCAATTTAGTGTTTGGGTCTCTATCATCAAAACAAATATCAGTGTAATCGTATGGAGTGATGTGCCAGCGGTTACTTTGCAAAAGGTTAATTCACATTTATGGAGTGTTTATGATAAAGAGTATGTGCTTATTAATGATTTTAATCGAGATGGTCAGTTAGATATTGGGGTCATGGAAGGGGCAGGCTTGGCGGGGAATGATAAATGTTATGCAGTGTATGAGTATGTGCCAACACGTTTTTCTTTTCGAAATACTTCTTCTATGATGGCGTGCCGTTAAATATATTCGTTAGTTGGGGCTGCCTGCGCGACTTCCCCAACAAACAAAAATCAGCTATTGTTAGTGTTGTTTATTTATTCAGCAATAGCAATATTCCTATTTTTATTAACTGCCTGTTCTGGCATTCCTTTTTGACAGCTTATTAATGCAGCGCTATTTTCGTAAACTTGTGTATCAAGATTGTAGTTATAAACCGAGTAACAAAATTCGTTCAATGAGGCATTTACGCTTCTTAGTGCAGAGACTTCAATCACACCATCACGATTTTTATCATTAAGGATATAAAGTTGATTTGGGTAAAGCGTTACATAGTCAGGCTTTATATTCACAAGTGACGTTGGATGTTGTTTATCTGTTTTAATAATTAGCTTGCTTTGGTCAATATAAATATTAGCAGATATGTTTTTTATTGGCTGAAAAATACTCATTTCTGATGTTTGATCGGCTATTAGTGTACTACTTGCTGTTAACAAGGAAAAAAAGAGAGGGAGTAGATGGTTGTTGTTGATATTCATAATTATTCTTCCGTGTATTGGGGGTTGTATAAAGTGTTCTATTTTTTGTTTTTTCGTGACTATACGACATACCTTGCGGTTGCAAGATAGGGGGGGTATTCACTGGGTTATTAAGCTTTCTTATAGTTGGACTATGTTGAAGACTATTTGATTTGAAACACGTTGAATAGGTGTACCCTTTCCCGTCATTGTGTTTCGGGAGTTATAAATAAATATGTTTGTTTTTTGCGCTAAAAAACAACTCAGTCAGAAGTATAGGTAATATTTTATGATTTTTTTGGTAATATTCCCTTTTATGGACAAAATACTGTGAGTGATAAAAGAAAATGAATTTTTTAACAAAAGAAACCGCAAACCCATCTCAAGAGTGTGTTGATTGCATTATTATTCCAGTTTATGAAAATGGGGTTTTTTCAGTTTCCGCGAAACAAATAGATGACAAATCCTCTCAAGAACTTACTAACTTCCTGAAGATTGGTGATTTTACAGGAAAACTAGCAACTATTGAAGTGTTATATAATCTATCTAATATTGTCGCAAAAAGAGTCATGTTAGTTGGATGTGGTAAACAAGATGATTTTGATATAGAACGTTTTCAACGTTGCATGACAGCAGTTGGAAAAGCATTAAAAGACACTACCGTTGTACAAGTGACAAGTTGGTTGGGCGAAGCATTAGACGATCAAATAGGGGTGGTACGTGAAACGGTATTAGGTTTAAGCGGTAGTGCCTATTCGTTTGAGTATTACAAGTCTAAAAAGGATAATGATGCAGCAGAGAGTAGTGTATCCGTTGAGCAAGTCACGATTGTAACAGCGGCTAATGATGCGTATTTATCTCAATCCGTGGGCGTTGCTGAAGGTGTTGAACTTGCCAAAAATCTTGCTAATCACCCTGCTAATGTCTGTACGCCTGCTTACCTTGTTGATGTTGCCGAAGATTTAAGTAATAGCTTTGATGCTGTTTCTCTTGAGGTATTGGAAGAAGCTGAAATGGAAGAGCTCGGTATGGGAGCGTTTATTTCTGTGAGCAAAGGCAGTAAGTTGGGTGGAAAGTTGATTGTGTTGCAATACAACGGTGCAGATAAAGAGACCCCAGCCGTTGCACTGGTGGGTAAAGGGATTACCTTTGATACGGGGGGGATTTCGCTTAAACCAGGTGCCAAGATGGATGAAATGAAATTCGATATGGGGGGGGCTGCAAGTGTCTTAGGCACAGTACGGGCAGTTGCTAGTATGCACTTACCCATCAATCTTGTTGCTGTGGTTGCTGCTGCTGAAAATATGCCGAGTGGTCATGCAAGTAAGCCTGGGGATATTGTGACATCTATGTCGGGTAAAACGATTGAAGTATTGAATACGGATGCCGAAGGTCGTCTTGTCTTATGCGATGCTTTGACCTATGTAGCAAAATACAATCCAGCGGTGGTGATTGATATTGCAACCCTTACGGGCGCGTGTATCGTTGCATTGGGGCATCATATCAGTGGCTTAGTGAGTAATGATGACAGTTTAGCGGCAGATATTATGCAGGCAGGTGATATGTGCTGTGATGAAGCATGGCGTTTACCAATGAATGCTAAATATACCAAACAGCTTAAAAGTGAATTTGCAGATTTAGGTAATATTGCTGCGGGTGGTGGCGGTACTATTACTGCAGGGTGTTTCTTGTCTGAATTCACCAAAGATTATACATGGGCGCATCTTGATATCGCAGGGACGGCATGGAAAGGTAAGGCAGCTACAGGTCGTCCTGTGCCCCTATTAACCCAGTATCTTATTAATTATAGTTGTTAATTAACCGATACAAATAGATTAAAAATGACCCAAATTACGTTCTATGTTTGTAAAGTAAGCACGTTACAATCAAGGCTGTTGCTTGCTTGTCGTTTAACGGAAAAAGCGCGCGAACATGGGATGTCAGTTTATATCCATATGGATTCTGCGCGTACAACAGAGCGTATGGATGATTTTCTTTGGGGATGGTCTGATACGAGTTTTATTCCTCATGCGATAGCACCTGACTCAACGG
Source organism: Thiothrix sp. (assembly GCA_011375245.1). Taxonomy (GTDB): domain Bacteria; phylum Pseudomonadota; class Gammaproteobacteria; order Thiotrichales; family Thiotrichaceae; genus HyVt-477. Next base: position 3,025 of record DRMA01000044.1, read on the forward strand.
TTAAGGTGTTATTGGGAGATGATGATTTCTCTGAAGAGCCAATGGAAAAATGTGATTACTTAATTAACCTTTCCAATACAATTCCTTCTTTCTTTACCCATTTTAAACGTATGGCTGAAATTCTTGATCCACGTGAGGAAAATTTACGTGATGGGCGGCAACGTTATCGGTTTTATCAGGAAAAAGGGTATCAATTAGATTATCATCGGTTGTAAATTTACTTTATCAAAAAAATAAAAAGTTGCGACATAGACTTGATTGCTGACTATGCTTAGTGCATTACACTCTATTAGTAACTAACGATAATGGTGCTTACACAATGAATTCATCTACTAAAAATCGCGTTATCCCTGTTGTAACAGATGTTGTTGTTCCTGGAAATCCTGACATTATTCGAGAAGCAAAGGCACGTAAGGCAAAAGAGCCTGTTATGCAGCACGCTGCGTTAAATTTCCAGCGGCGTATTGATGATGTTGAAAATGTTATTGGACAAACAGATACGCTATCCGCTTCACGCGCACATGCTATTCGGGCTGAAATATCCTCTTCTACACTTACAAAGCAATCTTAGGTCAATAAGTCGCATCTATTGTTACGCTATCAATCAGGCTATAATCCCCAGCTTTAAATTTAATACATCATACAATAGTGCGACATTATGGATAAAACATACAATCCTAACGATATTGAACAGCGTTGGTATCAAACGTGGGAAAACAACGGTTATTTTACCCCACAAGAAGCAGATAAAGCCTATTGTATAATGTTGCCACCCCCCAATGTCACTGGCACATTGCATATGGGCCATGCGTTTCAACATACCATTATAGATATTCTGGTACGTTATCACCGCATGAAAGGCGAGCAAACCTTATGGCAACCTGGGACGGATCATGCAGGTATTGCGACGCAAATGGTGGTTGAACGTCAGATCGATGCCGAAGGTACAAGCCGTATTGAAATGGGGCGTGAAAAATTCTTAGAACGTGTATGGAATTGGAAAGAAACCTCAGGCGATCAAATTACCCAACAGATGCGCCATTTAGGTGCATCAGCAGATTGGCCTCGACAACGTTTCACAATGGATGATGGTTTATCTGCTGCTGTTACTGATACGTTTGAAAAACTATATGACGAAGGGCTGATCTATCGGGGCAATCGCCTAGTAAATTGGGATCCTATCTTACATACTGCGTTGTCTGATTTAGAAGTTATTTCTAGCGAAGAAAAAGGTCATATGTGGCATTTGCGTTATGCCATTGCGGATGATAACGGCAATGCAACGGATGATTATCTTGTGGTGGCGACCACACGCCCTGAAACCATGCTCGGTGATACGGGAGTTGCGGTAAACCCTGACGATGAACGTTTTAACCATCTCATTGGTAAAAATATCCTCTTGCCATTGGCAAATCGCCTAATTCCTATTGTGGGTGATGATCATGCTGACCCTGAAAAAGGCACAGGTTGCGTTAAAATAACCCCTGCACATGATTTCAATGACTATGAAGTAGGGCAACGTCATCAGCTTCCCATGCTAAATATTTTTACCCGTGATGCAACCTTAAATAATACTGTTCCTGCTAAGTATCAAGGGTTAGATCGCTATGTGGCACGTAAGAAAATCGTTGCTGATTTAGATAAAATGGGGTTACTTGATAGCATTAAAGATCATACCTTAATGGTGCCACGCGGGGATCGCTCTGATACCGTTATTGAGCCTTACTTAACAGAGCAATGGTATGTTGATGTTGAGCCGTTAGCTAAACCTGCCTTAGAAGCCGTCGAAACAGGTAAAATTCGTTTTGTGCCTGATAACTATAAAAACATGTATTACAGTTGGATGCGTGATCTCAATGATTGGTGTATTTCACGTCAACTTTGGTGGGGACATCGTATTCCTGCATGGTATGACAGCGAAGGGAATATTTATGTTGCCAAAAATGAAGCAGCAGTACGGCAGAAATATCATCTTGCTGATGATCTCTCCTTAAACCAAGATGAAGATGTACTGGATACATGGTTTAGCTCAGCACTTTGGCCATTTTCAACCCTTGGTTGGCCAGAAAAAACAGACGCATTAAAGACATTTTATCCAACCAGTGTTTTAGTTTCTGCCTTTGATATTATCTTTTTCTGGATTGCCCGTATGATTATGTTCGGGATCAAATTCATGGGTGATATTCCGTTTCATGACGTTTATATTACAGGTCTCGTGCGAGATGGTGATGGAAAAAAAATGTCAAAATCCAAAGGCAATGTTATCGACCCCTTAGATGTGATCTATGGTATAGAGCTTGATGCGTTGGTTGCCAAACGCACGGCAAATATGATGCAAGCGCATTTGGCAGAAAAAACGGCAAAGCAGACACGCAAGCAGTTTCCAGAAGGGATTCCTGCGTTTGGTACTGATGCTTTACGTTTTACCTTTGCCGCAATGGCAACAACAGGGCGTGATGTGCGTTTTGATTTACAGCGTATAGAAGGCTATCGCAATTTCTGTAATAAAATCTGGAATGCGACCCGTTATGTGTTAATGCAAACCGAAGATAAAGATGTTGGTTTAGCCGCAGAAGCTGAATTAGACTTATCGTTAGCGGATAAGTGGATATGTTCACAACTTAATTTGTTTGTGGCTGAAATCAGTGAGCATATTGATAATTACCGTTTTGATCTTGCTGCCAAAAGCATCTACGAATTTACATGGAATCAATACTGTGACTGGTATTTAGAACTCAGCAAACCCATTTTATTCTCTGATGACAGCACCGATGCTGAGAAGCGTGGTACACGTCATACCTTAATTTATGTTTTAGAAACCTTGCTGCGAGTAATGCACCCCTTTATGCCCTTCCTTAGTGAAGAAATTTGGCAGACACTCAAACCCTTAAGTGGTAAAACAGGGGATACGCTGATGTTGGAGCGTTACCCTGAGCAAGATAAAAGCCAGTTAAATCCCACAGCTACTGATGATCTAGAATGGGTCAAACGTTTTATTTTGGGCATACGCCGTATTCGTGCAGAAATGGATTTAAAACCCAGTTTAGCGCTTACTATTCTTATCCAAGATGGTTCTGCACGTGATCAACAGCGTTATGACACTAATCAAGCCTTTATAAAAGCGTTAGCAAAGCTTGAAACGGTGACATGGTTAGCGCAGGGTGCGGTTGCACCTGAATCAGCAACCGCATTAGTTGGGGAAATGAAAATACTAATTCCCCTTGCAGGCATTATTGATAAAGCCGCTGAAACAGCACGACTTAATAAAGAAATTGAAAAAGCAGAGAAAAACCAACAAGGCTTACAAACACGTTTAAGTAATCCTAAGTTTGTTGATAAAGCACCTGCTAAAGTCGTTGATCAAGTCAAGCAACAAGCTGAACGTGTTGCGCTTGAGCTTGATCAGCTTAAAATACAGCGTGATAAAATAGCCCAACTTTAGCATTGTTATTTGCACTGTTCTACACGGTTTGTCTGTCAGTACACTACCGATAGATAAGTCTGTGTTAGCATAAACTTACCTATAAAAAAAATAATAAATAAAGAATCTAAGAGTTTATGTCATTGCTTACTATAGCTATCATTATTGGTTTGCTAGTCTTTATGGCTATTGCTGTCTATTTCCTAAAGAAAAAGAACGCTAAAGATGCTTTTGAGCAATCGACATTGTGTTTGCAAAAATCGCTTGGCATTGTTAACGATGCCGTCGTTATTATTAGTGCTTCTGAAATGATCCAGTATGTTAATAAAAATGCTGAAAAGCTACTGTCTTGTAAGCAACGTAGTGTATTAGGGAAAAATTTCTGGGGTTTATATTCTTTATTAGATTTTCGAACAAAACAACGAGTTGATTATTTGCTTGATGGATTGACGAAGGCATGTGAAGGAGACTTTCTTTTAGTCCTACAAAATAAGAAAAAAATTCGTACGCATATTACAATCCATCCTATTGATTTTTCAGCTAATGCTGATGTAAAGCAGAGCTATGCATTGGTGATTAAAGATAGAAGTGAGCAAGACTCTTTAGTATTACGGCTTAATTATTTAGAAAAATATGATCAAGTCACTCAATTACCTAACCGACGTTCTATCGAAGTACAATTACATCATGCCTTAGCCGATTCGCGTAAACATGGCGCTCAGCATGTTTTTTGCTATATCTCATTAGATAAAACAAAAAATATTTCTGATCTAGCGGGTCATAGTGCGGTTGAGGCATTGATTGTACAAATGGCAAAGCATTTAAGAACCTTTAAAACCACTAAACATGATGTATTAGCACGAGTGAGCAGTGAAGAATTTGCTATTCTTTATCGTGAAACATATCCAAGTTTAGTGGCGAAACATATTAGCCGTTTGTGTAAAAGTATTAGTGAGCTTGAATTTATATGGCAGGAAACTCAATATCCAATATCCGCAAGCATTGGCCTTTTATTGATTAATGCAAAAAATGCCAGTGCAACGGCACCAGCTATCCTTTCTGATGCTGATATCGCCAGCCGTATTGCCCGCTCTCAAGGAGGCAATCGTGTCTCTTTATTCAAGCCGAATGATCCAGCCGTACTCTCACGTAAAGGTAACCT
>DRMA01000045.1 GCA_011375245.1 Thiothrix sp.
GCACCATTGTTTATATCCATCGTGGGGGACTAGATGATGAGGTTTTTAATGAATATGTACGCCCCTTGTTAAGTGAAAAATCTTAATCTACACTATAAACGTGGCAGTTCGGCACAAAAACACAACACCTACTTTACCTTGACGATTCTAATCCCTCTTCCCTATGAAAACATTAATTAAATATATTATCTCTGGTTCTATCGCTGTTTCAACCCGTCTTGTTTTCTTAGCCGTCATGGTAGAAATAATGCATATGCCAGAGATAGTAGCGAGCAATCTCTCTTTTTGTGTCAGCGTTTCCATTAATTATCTATTACAACATCGTTTTGTTTATAAATGCGAGGGCAAACATAGCAAACATGCTAGTCGCTTTATTATGGTGGCACTAACAGGTTTATTGATTAATTATATCGTTTTTTCATACTTGCTAACAGTTATTGACTTCTATCTATTAGCACAACTTATAACCATTATACTGGTATTTGCCTTTAACTTTATTGTTAATACCACTTTTACCTTTCGTAAAGAAACCGTATAGCCAGAGCCTTGCAGACTTAAGTAACACGATTAAGCAATTGCTTTTTCTTCTGTTCTTCCGCTTTAAAATTGGTAACCCATGCCGTTACTCTCGCCAAAACCTTTTGAAAATCAGCACTTTTCACAGGCTTAGTCAGATAACTCGTCGCGCCTGCAATAATGCCTTGCACTTCGTCTAGTGGTGATGTTTTACCACTAAGCATAATAATTGGAGTTTTTTTGTACTCTGTATTAGCACGTATTAACTTACAGGTTTCATACCCGTCAATACCAGGCATCATGATATCAAGAAAGATTAAATCAAATTGACGTTGTTTCACTTTTTCAAGGGCTTGTTCACCTGATTCAGCAAAGTCCGCCGCTACTTTAGAAATACGTAACTCTAATTCCAATTGTTTTCTTATTGCTGAGCTATCATCAATAACTAAGGCACAAAGCATTGCTTTTTCAGAATCACTAGGTTCATTAGGCTCACTGATTGCTTTTTCATTATGAGTTGTTTTACTCGCTGACGCTTGAATAGAGTGTTTTACCTCTTGTTTTTTATTAACAAGCTTTATTGCATTTTCCAAGACTTTCATCACTTGGCTAATAAATAATGGTGGCTCAATCTGTATATCACCCAAAGCAACATTTTTCGTTATGACCCATATAACTTGATCATTTTCTATTTGCCTCAGTCGTGAAAAAGCAAATTCGGTGCTAATTACCAAATGAGCACTGGTTATATCGTTGCAAATCTGTACTTGCAATCCATGTGTTTTGTTGAAATTAATCACTCGCTCAAAAATCATACGTTCTCTGGATTGTAAACCAACAAAATGTATGCATATGTTATTTTTATTGTTTATTGTATTCATTATTATTATCCGTGCTTCAAACAGTCGCTTTTTCAAGCCATTGAGCGATTGAGTTTAATAACGTTTCGGTGATAACAGGTTTAGTTAAGTAGTCATTAACCCCCGCTTTTTCCGCAAGTTTTCTATGTTTACTGGTTGTTCTCGAAGTAATCATGACGACAGGAGTATCCTTTTTATCTTCCCAAACACGAATTGCCTGTGTTAGCTCAATACCATTCATTCTTGGCATTTCTAGATCAGTGAAAACTAAATCAATTTGATTTTCATTCATAATTTGCAAGGCATCTAAACCATCAACAGCAGTCAAAACATCAAACTCCGTTTGGTCAATAATAAGGCTTAATGCTTTTCTATTACTCAAGGAATCATCAACAACCAAAATTTTAGCAATACTTTCTTTAATCGTTTGCTCACTAGAATCTAGCTGAATTTGTTTTATTAGCTGATTGGTTTTTTCATTGAGACTTAATATTTTAGGCAAGTTAATAACAGGTGCTACTCCTCCATCAGGTAGGTGACAAGCACCGATCAGACCTTGAGAGCTATCCAACCAATCAGAGAGGCTTTTAATAACGGTTTCTCGTGAACTAATAACCTCATCAATATAAATAGCATGTGTTTCATTGGTACTCTTAATGAAAAGCAAGGTATGAGGCTGGGAAAAATCAGGTGTATTGGCGGGGAAATCGATCAGTGTCGCCAATGATTGAATCGGTAATTTCTTACCCTCATGCTCTGCAAAATAACCGCGCTCATTCTTAATCACGCTGTCAGGAGTCAGATAATGCAACTGCTCAATAGATTCAGCAGGAATAGCAACCTGATGACCTGAAACGTTTACTAACAAGGTAGTAGACGTAACCAGTGTCAATGGAATACTAATAGTGAATGTCGTTCCCTTATCAATCTCACTCTCAATGCTCAAGGTACCATCCAACGTACGTACGGCAGTATTCACCACATCCATACCCACGCCACGACCTGAAATATCAGTGACATTGTTTTGCGTAGAAAACCCTGCTTGTAGAATGAGTTGTAGCTTTTCATCGTTACTCAGTTTTTTATCTGCGGCAATGAGACCTTTTGCAATGGCTTGTTGGTAAATTTTTTCAGCATCCATGCCTGCACCATCATCCTTGAGTCGCATCTGGATATGGCTTCCTTTTCGTGAAAACTCAAGGGTAATCTGTCCTGTCTTATCCTTGTTTTTAGCTTTTCGATCCAGCGGATATTCAATACCATGATCAATGGCATTTCTTAATAAATGCAATAGCGGATCGGTTAGCCCATTCAGAATATCGGTATCGACATTGATTTTATTGCCTGTCACCACAAGCTTTGCTTTCTTTTTGGTTTTATTACTTGTTTGTCTAACAATACGTTCAAGTCTAGGAACTAATGAATTGATCGAGACCATGCGTGATTTTAGAATAACATCACTAAGATCTTTATTTAATAGATCAAGTGTATGCAGATCGTCTTTTAATGCATATAACTGTTTTTCTAAATGTGCTTCAGTTGCCTCAGCATCAAGAATACTTTCTGTTAGCAGACCATTAATACTATGTAATTCATTATAGGTGTCCATTTCTAGATGATCAAAACCATTATCTTGTTGTAAGCTGGCAATGATTTTGAACTGCTCTTTTTCCTGCTTCGACAAGGTGCTACTTAGCTCATCAAGCATTTTATGTACACGTATGTCCTGTAGTTTTACTTGCTTACTGGTGGCAATAGATTTATCGAGTTTATCCGTAACCTGTATAGAAGTCGTCACCAACTCTCCCACAAGAGTGAATAACTTATCAATAATATTTACAGGAACACGAATATAGCTGTCAGTAGCTGATGCTGATAATGCTTGTTTATTATCGTTAACGGATGATTTTACTGCCTCTGAGGTATCAATGAGTACTGAAAAATCAGGTTCTTGATGGTGATTAAATAAAGCAGGATGTTTTTCTTCTGATTCTGTTTCTTTCTCAGCTATTTCAGCTATTGTGGATTCAACAATAACGGTATCAATTTGATTATTTTTCTTATTTTGCTTACTGTCATCAAAAATAAACGTAGGAGATTCTTCTGTTGCCAACTCAAACAAAGACATGTCCGTAACATTATCTTGTTCAAGCGTTCCACTATATTGTGTGAGACTAGTTAACAGTGGTACAAATTCATCAGGAGCTGATTCTTTATTCAAGATGGCATCAAACATATCTTCTAAACAATCAGCCGATTCCGCAAGTAAACTTGCAATATCTTGGGGAAGCGTGTGATTAATAGAGTAATCAAGGATATCTTCTAGTTTATGCGTAAACTCAACTAGGGCTGCAATCCCCACAACACCACTAGCCCCCTTAATGGTATGTGCAATACGCGAAGCTTCTTGATGATCCGCTTTACTGGCTTCGCCTGTTGAAATCTTTTTCAAAAGGTTTGCTACTTGAATCACTTGATCAGGTGTTTCATTCAAATAACTTGATAATAGTTCAGGATGAATATCATCATCCCAACTAAATTGATGTTGAAGTGTCGTTATCTCAACTGATATCGCTTCTTTTGTAGCTGTTTGATCTTCTACTTTACTAGCATTATGTCGTTCTTTTAGCTGCATCAACAGATTTTGCAAATCGCTTATTTCAAAAGGAATCGCCCATTCATCACGCATCAACTCCGTTGTTAATTCGGCAAAATATGAAGATTCTTCTGGATCAGCCAAAATATTACGAATACATTTTAGCCACAGCCAACATTCACCTGAGCGAATAAAAGCGGATTGATCCTGTTGATTTTCGTCAAAATAAACAAAGTTTCGCTGCACCCATTGACTAACAGTGGTTATTTCGGAATAGCCTGATAGGTCAGCAAATCCATTAAGGAATTTCAATTCGTCGATATAGTTAGCATAACAGCTTGTATCATCTGCACTGAGGGTTGATAACGTTGTAATGATGGCATCAATTTCTACGCAAGCAATATCTTCCTCAATAATATCTTCAGCAGTTTCTTCAACAACTTCATTACAATACTCATCAAGCGCATCAAGCACATTAGGCACATTGATTATTTGATCATCAGTATCGTCTATAGCATGATCTGTAGCATTATCTATAGCTTCGTCTACTATTGATTCAATAACGGGTTCAACAATTGGTTCAACGACTACTTGTTGGGTAATGAAATCAGGTAACTTGGGCTTACCCAGTGTAAGTGGTGTAGTATCTTCTTCTAAGGTTTCAGCATAATTCGACAGTTTATTGAAAACAGTAGCAAAGCCTTTGGGCTCGCCAGTAAGCTCCTGAATGGCAAGAAATAAGTCTTCCAAGCAATACGAGCTTTCAGCCAATAAAGGATAAATCTCCTCAGCAAGCTCCTTCTTCACTGAATAGTCTAGAATCTTTTCCAGTCGATAGGACAGTGTGGATAATGCGGTAATACCCGCAACAGCACTGCCTCCTTTAATGGTATGCGCCACACGAGAAGCATTATAACGACCCTCACTATCTAGCTCGCCATTTGCAACTTTTCTCAGCAAAGTAGCTAATTCACTAATTAACTCCGTTGTCTCTTCAAAGAAAGCCTCTAAAAACTCAGGATGCGTATCATCATCCCATGTAAAGTTGAGTGAGGATGTCGTCGATTGTTCATTAGCACTCGCTGTGTCATGATCATGATCATGGTCATGGTCATAGTCATGGTTATTGTTATTTTCATCAGCAATAACAAGCAGTTTTAGTTGTAATAATAATGCTTGTAAATCCTCTTCTTTATACGCATTAAACCACTCACTGCGTAATAATTCTGTACTTAATGCAGATATATATGACGTTTCTTCTGGGTCAGCTAAATGGGCGCTAATAAGCTCAAGCCAATGCCAACATTCACCCGATTCAATAAAAAAATCGTTTTCCTGAGAAGGATTTTTTTTTAAAAATAATAAGTTATTCTGACACCATTGACTAACCTTAACGATTTCTGTATGACCAGAAGCATTAGCCGTTTTCGCTATTCCTTCCAGTCCCGTCATGAACTCATTAAGATAACCAGTAGCATCCGTAATGGTGCCAGTACTGGTCATAGACAATCCCATAATTATGTTATCAATCTCAGCACTCAGCGTATCAGCTTTTTCAAGCATATTATTGTCGTCCATTAGCTGAACCTCCTTGTTGAATGCTATACGTTGGCTTCTATTTTTTCTGCTTTATCTGAGTGTTGAGTCGTATTGTTGTTCGTATTATCAAGCGTAAATACATTAACCGACTTCATTAGATTTTGAGAAAAGCCAGAGAGATTTTGGCTTAACCCCGCAAGGAAATGTATTTCCTTGCCCGTCGCCTGTGTAGACTTCATAATACTTGTTGCTTCTTGTTTCAAGTTATTACTAATGTCCACCTGATCATGAGAAGAAGAGGCAATAAGATCAATAGATTCAACAAGTTGAGAGGTGTTTTCTAATACTTGCTCCATTTGTTGCGCCGCATCTTCTGCGCGTGTCGAACCGTCAACAACTTGTGCAATCGTCTTATCCATTGTCGCAATAGTGGTATTGGTTTCTTGTTGGATGTTTCTTACCAAGGTAGAAATCTTACTCGTAGACTCACGCGAACTTTCTGCTAAGCGTTGAATCTCGTCAGCGATAACAGAGAAACCACGTCCTGCCTCACCTGCTGCAACAGCCTGCATACTCGCATTCAACGCAAGAACTGTTGTTCGTTCAGCAATGGTGTTAATAATATCAATAACGTATGAAATCTCTTGAGAGCGTTCACCCAACTGTTTAATTCTTTTACCCGTCTCCTGTACTGTTTCACGAATATCAGCCATACCTTCAACCGTGCCTGTTACTGACTCATGCGCTTTTTTAGTAGAAACAGTCGTATTGTTAGCTATTTCACTGGTTGTTGTTGCCGACGTTGCAATATCATCAAGACGGCTTAACATGTTATCGATCTGAAATGCCGTTTGTTCAGCATGTTCTTGTTCCTGAATCGCTAACTTATTAACGGATATCAAGCGTGTCTTCACTTCTTCTGAGGTTGACTGCACATTTGAGGCAATATCACGTACCTCAAGCAATGTTGAAGAGGTTTCTTCCGCAAGTAGGTTGAGCGCATCAGCAACAGGTCCCGTCGCATCTTCAGTCACTTCTGCACGAATAGTCAAATCTCTTTCGCTTAAATCAGCAACGGCTTGTAGCAATTTGAATACAGACTCGTTCAATTCCTGATTTTCAAGGTCAATCTGTTGTTGCGTACTCATACGCTCATCAAGCATAGCATCAAAGTGTTTACCCAATTCGACCAATTCATTGTTACCTGTCAATTCTACACGTGCTTCCAGATCACCATCAGCAACTTGAATCATAGTAGCAGAAAGCGCATTAATAGAATTTGAGATGGATTTATAGATGAAATACCCTAAAGCAACTGCCAATATTACTCCAACCAGAGTAAGAATCATCCCCATCATTAGGAAAGTTTTAACGGTTTTTTGTGCATTTAAAAAGCTCGTTTCTGCCATTTGAATGTCGTTTGCAACTTCTTTATCAAGACTAGTTTGTAGTAGATCATAATCAGCATTCAAATCATTCTGTAGATACAGTTCAAGGGTGTAACGATTTCCTGTTTTAAGCAGTGCTTTACCTTGCTGAATATTTGCTAATAACTGCTTACCTTCTTGCAGAGATTTCCAATTTTCATTTGAGTTATTGAATAATTCTTCATTGTTATAATATTGAATAAACTCATTCGTTGCCTTTTCAAGATTTTCAAGATCTTGTAAACCATCATCCCACGTTTTACTCCCTATCTGTACTTGATATAACGGACGAATATAGTCACGATTCAAACGGATAATCATGCTATGAACCTTATCAATTGCCTTTACCCGTTGGTTAATATCATCCAAAACCATACGGTTATTATTCAATGCATTAGCACCAAAAATTCCCACGAGCAAAAGAAGTGTTAATGGAATCAGAATTAACAACGCAATACGTCGTGATACGGATAATTTATCTAGAAAATGCGTGCGTTTTTTTATAGCGTTTTTCATGTCTATTTCCCCTAAATTAGTTGGCTTGAGCTATTCTTTGTTCTAATAAGACATTCCAGTTTGTCTTTTTTAATGGAACCCACTGACCCTTTGATAATGTCGTTAATACAACTAAATCAGAACCTTGATTATCATCAGTAAAATCCATCTCTAAGCCACCAAGATTAAACTTATGCCCTCTCAATGCTGCCATTAAATTGTCACGGGTAATTGGCTTGTTTCCTCTTGCTGCTGATACTTCATTTTTATGGATATCACTAGCATTGCCACTCTTACTGCTTTTGCCATGCTTTTTGCTCTTGCCAGTCGTACTCACGACCACTTTTTCTTGTTTCTTTTCTTTTTGCTGTAGCTGTTGCAAACCGTGAAGTAGTAACTTGCCAACAATATAACCTTCTTGAGAAACATAGCCGTAATCTTTCCCCAAATCTCTACGTGCATCTTTAACAATAGCCAAATCGCTATCTTGTAGCGGAACAACTTGCGTCATAATTACTTTGTCTCTAACACCAAATTTTTTCAATGACTCAGCAAGATTCCCTGCGCCTGTAAAAGAAACCGCACTATAAACCCATGCCTCATTTTTACTCTTTGCATAAGCAATAAAGCGTGAAATGGAAGCGTAAGCACCAACCGTAACAATGAGGCGACAAGACGTACCTTGCTTCTTCTCCCATGCTTTCAATGAGTCATAGCCTGCACGTGCTGTAAATGTATTTCGCGCATAAACACCCACAGGACCCATACCATTACGTTTAGGTCTATCACCTTTCATGTTAATAATTTGATCTAATGTTGCAACAACAGAGCCTGAAGCACTTGTATTACTAAGTGCCTTACGAATACCTTTAATACCTGCCATGCCATAGGCATCATTCTGTACATAAGCGCAGATACCTTCAGGTTTCACGCCATTTTTCAGCGCTGACTCAATAACGGCTTTTGTTTCTTGTACATAGCTCGCACGGTAATTAATAACATTAGGATTATTAGCACGTAATAGACCTGCTCCCGTAAAAAAGCCAATGGCAGGAATATTATGGTGTTCCAAAATAGGTAAAGACACTTTTGCAGTCGGCGTACCCACATTACCTGCAAATAAGAATACTTTCTGATCAACTAATGCTTTTGTAGACGCACTGGTTTTCACAGGATTGTAAGAATCATCCAGCGTAACAAAACGAATTTTTTTTCCTGAAATAGTTTGGTTTTTCAACGCAGCTTCTATACCTGCTTTCATACCTAAACCCAAACCACTAGAGCGCCCTTCTAAATCCATGACACCGCCAATTGTAATTTCGGACTGACTAACACCGTCTTCGCTATAAGCATATCCTGATAATACTTGAGTCAGTGCGAGTAGCCCCAATTGTCCAATCGCCATCATATATTTTTTTTTATTCTTCATTTTTTTTCCTTATGCCAGATCTGTTATCACATATTATTTATTAGTTACCAATATTATTTAACATGTGCTAAGTCGCTATAGTTGTGAATTTTTCAGTTGCCTTAATAATTCTGAATGATTTATCTCATAAATAATATTTTTTTCATTCTTCAATGTTTTTTTTAGCCATACAGGTGATTTTTTAGGTGCAGGAGCATCACTATAATTATTGATAAAAATAATCTCTGGAAGCTTGTCTATTTCAAAGATAATAGGCGAATGATCCTGATGTTCCAGCATCATCAATTTTTTATTTTTCAATCCAGTATGCTTTCCTGTTTTTAAAAAAACATGCATATTCACAATAGGCATAATGTTACCTCTAATACTGGTTACTCCAGAACACCATTCAGGTGCATAAGGTACATCATTAATAGTAAACTCGTACAAGTTTTCTACTTTGATACTTTCCTCAAGTAGAAAATTAAATAAACCTACCGTATAAAAAAAGCGAGTCTGATTATAAGATTTGTTTTTTTGAGAAGATTGAGGTAATTGGGATGGTTTAAATACTGATTCAGTATCCTCCCCATTTATATCCCCCATAGCAGTTATGGTATTCATTTAAATAACACTCATTTTTATTATTATTACTTATTGAGATTATTATTGAGCTTAATTCACTATTTCTATTTTCAACCGTGGTTATTTATAGTTATAAAAATTTAAGGATAAAATAAGCGACAAAGCATTGAATAATACAAGTTAAAAAGTTGCTACCTTAGTAAGCACCTCTGAATCCTTAAAGGGCTTTACAATATAATCCGTTGCACCTAGGCGCTTCGCCCAATGTTTATCAACAGGATTTGCCTTACTAGAAACCATGATAATAGGAATATCGGTTAATGCAGGATTTTTCCTAATACTTCGACATGCCTTATAGCCATCACCATCGGCCATAACAATATCAAGCATGATCATATCAAAGTTCAACTTTTCACTGAGTTCAATTGCCTGATTACCAGAGTTTGCTGTAATGGTCAGGTAGCCTGCTGTTTCAAGTATGGATTTTAGATGAAGTAATTGGGTTTTTGAGTCATCAGCAATGAGGATAGTCTGTTGAGCCATTATTTAGATTCCTTTTTGTAATCATATTTAGTCATAGAAACATACTATTTAATAATAAATAAAGCTAATAATAACGATAGATGGGGGATTCCATAGCTCTTAATCCAATTTCACACCAAAATCTAATACCAGTGTTCCACCTGCTGAGACAGTAATAGAAGCACCACCAACACTACCGCCTGTAATCGAGCCATCCTGCCCCGCTACACCACCCGCTAAATTCCCTGCTGACACATGAGGTACCGCTCCTGCCTGATAAAACGTAGTAAACGAGGGAGCTGCATCATCAATACGCACATTATTAACAGGCAGCGCACCTTTATTTGTTGCCGTGAGGCGATACATCACACACGCTCCAGGATTCACCTGAAACTCGGATGTCACATACCCCGAATCAGCATTACCATCACAATCACTATCAGGCGCTTGTTGTTTCAAAATACTGACTTTTGATTGACTGACGGTAGTAATGTCCTGCACATAAGCTGTTAATGGCATACCGATACACATATTAGCCACACCATCGTCTTGCTTTCCCGTAACAGTAACCGTACGGGTATCTTGACTGCCTAAGGGGGTATTAGCTGGCGCAAAAATTTTAATCAATAGCGGGAAGCTTTCACCTGAGTTCAGCATTTGATCCGTAAGCTCAGTATCATTACTATCAAGTTCGCCATTATTATTCACATCATGATAGACAATAGAACTCCAACCTGCCTGTGTTTGATCCGTAGTCAGTTCAATATTAATACACTCAAGCGGCGTATTGCCGTTATTGCTCACCAAATGCGCATAGGTAATACTACTGCCAGGCTCCACTTGTCCCACCTGACTTGGCTCAATACTTAACGCAGGTAGCTCAGAAACAATCACCGCATCATGCTTAACATCACTTGCGCCCGTAATCGCTGAATAGGCTTTAAAGTAAACCGAATGTGACACCCCATCAGCTTGTGCATCACTAGGAACACTGACAACAGCACAGACTTCCTCCGCCTCTCCCGCTGAAATAACCGCTGTACTACTAATCTCTTGACCTAATTTACTACACCCCCCTGCCCCGCCTTCACGATGAAAAACCACGCTCCAATTCGTATCAAATGTACCTGCTGCAAAATTGCTATTACTAAACTGCAATTGGTAACTACGTGCAACTGCACTAGTATTATTTACAAATAAACGGAAAATTGCTTGCTCACCAGGGGCAACAGTTTCGGTGGTTAATGCTGCTGTTGTTGCCCCTATACCTGCACCTAATGCACCGGCTTGTCCAACAGCAGCGTTATTAGTCAAATCAACACTATCAACAGTAATTACACCAAGATGATCAGTAACAAGATTAGAAATACTGGAATCAAGTGAAGAAGTCGCTATTTTGGTCACGCTAAAGCCACGCCCGCCATTATCGCCACTTGCATGGGTTGGTAAAACAGCTTTGAGCACCACTTTATAGAAATCACCTGCATCCAATGGTCCAGTATCAACAACACTATTCGCATTGCTATCTAATAAAGGCGTAAAACCATCAGACTTATACAATTGGAACACCGTGCCTGATGGGAAGGTACTCCCTGCAGTATCAATACTAATGTCAAAGGTATCCGTCGTATTCCCCGTATTCCAAATGATATTATCAAAACTAACCGTTGCCCCCTGTACAGCACTAGCAACCGTCACAGGTTCAGCAACACCATCAGTATCATCAGTATCCGAGCCGTTAGCCACAACATTAGGCATTGCGATAATTTCAAAAGGCACACGGTTAGTAACAGCAGATGGAATATCAGTAGTACCATTGTTATAGGCAAACTTAGCAATATTCACTAACGTACTAGCAGCAAGCCCTGCATCAATCATCACTTGAAAGCTAACAGTTCCCGAAGCTCCCGCATCAACACTGGCAATAATAGCGGTTACTTGATGACTATTAAACGGCAAACTTGTACAACTATTATCATAAGCACAATAACTAATTCCTGCCTGTGCATCTTCATTTGCATCAGTAAGTGGCGCTCCTCCTTCGCTCCATATCGCATGATCATTAGCACCATCAGCGAAATAACTCATTCCCGTAGGCAATACATCTATTAGTGTCACATCTGTAGCAGCCACTGCACCTGTATTTTTATAGCTCAAGGTAACCGTATAAGCACCACTTGGCGAAGCACCAGAGCTTGCACTGAGGCTTTTTGTCACCTCAATAATCGCTTTATCTGACACAGTAACAGTATCGGTATTGGTTTGCTGTTGATTACTATCAAAAACACTTTCACCTTGTACGGTTAACTGACCGTTTTGTCCATCCGTTGCTGCTGAGGGGATCGCCGCGGCAACAACAAAATAAAATGCGTCTTCAGCACTTAACAAACCTGTAGAAATAATTGGTGTTGTACTATCAGGGAGTCCATTTTGATCAGTATCAGCATAGATCAGCAAACTATCAAAATCATAAGCATCACCTGTATTATTAGTAGCAGTTAAACTAAATGTATCATCCCCATTGCCTGTATTAGTTAATACATGTGGGAAATAAACACTATTACCTGCTGCTCCAAGACGTGATTGGTCTTGCATCAATGTCATTGCGCTTACTTGTTGTATCAACGTTTCAACAACATTCGACGTGGCAATTTGTTCAATCCCCCCTGCATCTTTATAACTCGCAGATGCTTGGTTTTGAATTAACGTCCCCGCTAGAGGGGGAGCTGCCTGTAGGGTTAAAGAAAAGAGCAAATTCGCTATAAAAAGCCAAATTGCCAAAGGATAATGTCGTTGTTGATCATACATAGTAATGCCTATTATTATTGTTATATATAGACTTTCACATAAATAATTTCCATGAAAACGGTTACTTTAATGCTTCCTCAAAAAGGGCAACCACAAGGGATTGCCCCTACAAAGGAAATTTAATAAGTGAATATCTATATGCAAGATTGTACAAATACCTTACTTCACAGGTAACGGTGGTTTAAAGCCTGTTTGCTTTGGCTGGATCTCCAGCGCTAACGGTCTACCACTACTATCTAATAGCATCAACTCAACACGTCGATTGATACTTCGTTCTGATTTTGAGTTACCTAAAATAGGTAATTCTTCTCCCAAAGCAGAAAGCAAAATTCGCTCTCTACTAATCCCTTGTTGTCCCATATAAGCAAGCACTGCATTCTGTCGTCTTAACGCCAATTGACGGTTATAACGATTACTTCCTTTAACATCGGTAAATGCCTGTATATTGACTTTTAATGCAGGATTTTTCTTTAATATCGCAATATCTTTCGTTAAACGTTCTGTTTCTGTTGCTTCCAAAGTCGCTACATCAAAGCCAAAATAAACCGCTGGCTCCCAGTGCAAGCCAGCAATACCTTGCTTTTCTATTTGCTTAACAATTTTAACCTTGGTAATCACTTTTGCTTCGGGTAAATCACAGGTTTTGTCATATTTAGCAAACAATTGATCTTGTGTTGCACAGCCTGATAAAACACTGACACTCATGTTTACGACCCCTAATAGAGTTGCGAATAGAATCGCTCTTTGTAATTTATTATTATTGTTATTCATTAGTATTCTCATTTAAACCAGTTCTTAACCTTACTCAAGATACTTTCGTTATTATTATCATCGTTTTGTGGTTCTGCATTACCATCATCTTTATCGGTTATCCATGCAAAGTCTTTTTCATCAAACTTATATTGTAGACCCACATAGACACCTTGCTTGTTATAGCCTTCGGAGTCCAAGTCATTCTCAGCAAAACCTTTAACATTGTATCCAACGCCTACACGCAGGTTCTTTCTCACCAAATAGTTTGCACCTAAACCCATGGAATACTGTTTTTCACCAAAGCTATCGGTTGCCAATACACCACCATGCAGATCGACATCCCAACGGTTGGTCACATCCCAAATATAACGCCCATCAAGCAATATTGCTTCAGAGGTAGAACGAATCCCACCTTTTTCACACTTCTCTGTTTTGCCTGCTACACGACCTGAAATTGTTTTATCTTTGTCAGCTTCATAATTCTGATGGGTAGAAAGAATATGCGCACTACAATCACCATCATCATCAAAGCCACGTTTTTCTTTATTTTGATATAAGAACAACATGTTATGTTTATTATCTGTGCGTGGACGACTGGCAAGTCCGACAGAAAAAACATTACTGTATTGTGTTGTACCTGTACTTGGATCAGTAATACGCAACGTATCTTTCACTAAAGCCCCCCAACGTTCATCAATACGTGAAACATAGGTACCTTCCGCGCCATAATAATCCCGCGTATCATCATGACGTGCTTCAAGACGTGCAAGCTTGCGGCTATTGGTATCACGAATATCTTTTACCCCTAATGAGACTGCCACCGAATCACTGGTATTCCCCTTCAAACCATTCACTAACTCAATACGAGGTGATAATGATAAACCTTTTTCCACTTCATAGGTGCCACGAATCCCTGAGGCAGCCTCCATATCACGACTATCAATCGCGCCTCGTAAGCGATATTCTGAATACACACTAGTATTTTCCATCACCTCGGATTTAATCCCAAGTGATAAAGTGTCACGCTCTTCTGAACTGCTTAGACCACTGACACCTGAAAGACTATTGATACGCTCAGCACGACCATAAATACTAATTTTGTCATATAATTGCATATCTGAGCCTAACGCAATACGTTTACGATCAATATTACCAATATCTTGTTCATATTCAACAGAGATATTGCCCTTACGCTCCATAATATCAATGGGTCGTTTTGCCCCCACAATCACCGTATTAAGACTGTCATTATCTGCTGAATTTTGCTGCTCAATATGACGCACACCACCTTTTAGTGTCCATTCACCTTGACGAATATCACTAGTTACACCAAGACTTTGTTGTATCGCATTGCTACTTTGATCTTTGCTATGTAGCCCTTCAATATTCACTGAAATAGTGTCATTGATACGCTGTTTATGCGTAATAGCAGCTTCTTCACGCCCTGCTGAAATCCCGCCTGAGGCGTTATCATAACCGATGCCTGCACGACCATACCTAAGGATAGTATTAGCATCTTGATTCCATTTTTTCTCTATCGCTAAACGAACCGCTTCACCATTTTTTTTCGTTGTATCTTGATGTTTCATTGCTGCGGCACTTGCGGTTACACGTAAATCATCTTTCTTATATTCTGCTGAAATACCCGCAATATTTTTACCTGTTGCCGCATGTTCATCCATCAAGTAACTCGCACCCACGCGTAATGTATCATTAAGTTTATGTTTAATAC
>DRMA01000046.1 GCA_011375245.1 Thiothrix sp.
CGTTTTCCAAGAGCTTATTGATGGTAGTAGTGATGGCGATATACAAGCGTGTGGAACATTGCGCAGTATTTATGAGCAACTACAAGACTGGGATCGTGCTATTGAAGTTGCTTATCGTTCAACAGCAAAGACAGGTGATGATCATAGCCGCCTTATTGTACATTATTACTGTGAACTTGCAGAGAAAGAACTTGATAGTGGTAATGTGCATCTTGTGGAGAATTATCTACAGGATGCCATTAAAGTCTATGCGCAATCTAATCGTGTTTTAATTATTCAAGGTGACTTAGCAAAGAGGAAAAGTGATTTTGTTTTAGCATTTGAGCATTATAAAACAGCAATTAAGGTTAATCCTCAGTTGATTGGTTTATTGGATGCAAGGTTGGTTGAGGTTTCTAAGGAATTAGGAGGGGTCGATAAACTAGCTGATTTTTTATTGGAGTGTTTCAATACAAAGCCTAATAGTACGCTTTTTGGTTATTTGATTCATCTTTCTTTGATGCATGATATAGGTCGAGATATTCGACAAGAATTGGAGCAGGGAGTGGAAAACTGTCAACTTGATATCGGTGCTATTTTAGGTATCGTTAAGCTCTGGCGGAGAGACGACAGAGAAAATGAATGTCCAAGGATACTTGAAGTGTCGTTAGAAAAGTATCTTCAGTATAAAGCTGAGTATATGTGTAATCATTGTGGCTACAAAATGACTAGTTTTGTTTGGCGTTGTCCTGCGTGTCACCATTGGGATACTGTTGCACATATATCAAAATAGAATGGATTATCAACGAAGCAAGTAGGTAATTATGACCAGTAAACTTATTATCGCATTAGATTTTCCTAATGCACATCAGGCATTCGACTTTGTAAAGCTTTTATCACCGAATAATTGTAAGCTAAAAGTTGGTTTTGAACTTTTTGTTGCCGCAGGACCCGATTTTGTAAAACGTCTTGTTGATCAAGGCTTTGATGTTTTTCTCGATTTGAAATTTCACGATATTCCTAACACAGTTGCGGCTGCTTGTAGACGTTCTGCAAATCTAGGGATTTGGATGATGAATGTACATGCTTCTGGTGGAAAAAAAATGCTGTTTGCAGCAGTGGAAGCATTAAAAGAACAAGATGATGCACCTTTATTGATTGCAGTATCTGTTTTAACGTCTATGGACGATGCATCACTTTTGGATATTGGTGTTAAGCAGACAGCCCAAGAGCAAGTGCTAAAGCTGTCTATTATGAGTAAAGCATGTGGTTTGGATGGTATGGTGTGTTCTGCTCAAGAGGCTGCTTTATTAAGGCAGAATTTAGGTGCTGAGTTTCTTCTTGTTACACCTGGTATTCGCCCTAAAGGTACTAATCAGGGCGATCAGTTGCGTATTATGACCCCAGAACTTGCCATGATGGCAGGCTCTAGCTACCTTGTTATTGGTAGACCAGTGACGCAAGCCAATGACCCATTGCGACTTATAGAACAAATTAACATGTCTCTAGCGCTTTAGGTTTTTAGTAGCTATAAGCACTTATTAAGCCGTTTGTATTAATTGTATAGAGTGTGTTGTTTTTACCATCAACAGTGACGGGTAGCAATATGCGTCGCTTGTTCGTTTGTATACGTCCAGTAATTTTACCCGAAGTGGTATCTATCCAGTGTAGGTAGCCTTGGCTGTCCCCAACGACTATTAGAGAACGGTCGATAATACTTGGTGCTGTTGGTTGGCGGCCTAGTAGACTTTTATTTTCCCATTTTATATTGCCTGTTAGTAGCCCTAGTTTTCTGATCGTTCCTGTTTCGTCACTAACATAAAGCGCTTCTTTATTAGCATCAATGCCTGAGTGGCTTGACAGAGGTAAGCTCCAGCCTGTTTTTCCACTACGCATATCTATACCGCTGACACGCCCATGATACCCTGCGGTAAAAAGTGTTGTGCCAATAATTTTCATTTCTGCATCAAGATCAGTCAGTTTTGCTACTTGATTGGTATTGCTTGCTGCTATTGACCAAATTTTATTGGCTGTTTTAGTTTCATAAGCAGTGATGCTACCATCATCAGCACCACTAATAAGTAAAGGGCCTGTTAAAATAGGGCTGCTTGCACCTTGTAATGATAATGTAGGAGTTTTATGACTTCGTTGCCAGATAACACTGCCATTATTAGCAGATAGTAAATGAATTTTTCCGTTTAGTGTGCGAAAAGCAATTTTATTGTCTTTACTGTTAGAAATAGATAACACTGGGCTATTCAATAACGCAATCCATTGTGTTTGCCCTGTCTTGGCATTAAAGGCAATGACGCTGCCTTCCGCTGTACCAATAAAAACAGTGTTTTGATTGCCCTTAATGCCTCCCGTAATTCTTTCACCTACCTCTTCTTGCCATAAGAGTGCGCCAGTCTTTTTGTCCAAAGCACTGATCTTACTCCCTCCTGCACCATAAAGTATATTTTCTAGTATAAGTAGCTGTACTTTATCATTTTTTATTTTTTTATCGGATGCAAGTTGTTGTTTCCAAAGTAGTTTAGGGTGTGTTGTTGCTATTATCGAAGTAAGTGCTATTGGTTTTTGTTTAGCGGTTTGTCCTGTGGAAAATGTATCTGATAATTGACCACATCCACTCATGTTAAAACTAATAATTGAAATGGCTACAGCTGCCCCTGCTTTCATCATTCCCCATTGCACGTGATTTAAGCTCCTGTATTAAGATTATCGAGTTTCATTTTTAGGTATCTTGGTGGTGTTGCGTTTGGTATATTGCTGTTACTTAAGATTGCTTTTTGGTAAGCCTTGGCTGCTTCTTTGGGTTTGTTTTGTAAGGCTAATAAATCGCCTTTAAGTTCTTCAACGAGGCTTGTATAAGCCGTGCTAAATGTATTGGCGAGTTGTGCTGCTGCCTTTTCAGGTTGTTTTAAACTAATATAAAGACGTATTAGTCTTGTTTGTGCAATTTCTTTTAAGTTTTGATCTGCTGTATTGTCTACTACCCAGCTAAGTTCTGTAATGGCGAGGGCATCATTGTCTTTTTCAGCAGCATGTTTAGCAGTTGCTAAGGCGGCTAGTGTTGCATAAGGGCTTGAGCTATAGTCACGCTTTAGTGTACTTAATGCCTCTGTGTCAATGTTTTTACTTATTTTGGCATAGAGTGCTGAAGCTTCTTCGCTGGATGCGTTTTGATGGTTTTTCCATTGTTGCCAGCCAAAAATACCCGCAATAGCAAGCGCAACACCTGCGATAACAGATGTCCCATTTTCTTTCCACCATTTTTTTATTTCTTCAGCTTTTTCTTGATCTGTTTTTAACTCTGTCATTCTATTTTTTAAACCTATTTCTAACCTAAGTGTTAATGATATGTGCGACTAGTTCGCTTTGATTGAGTGTGGTTTGTTCTTCGCGTTTGCGTAGTGGTTTAATAGCAATCGTGTTATTGCTCGCTTCGTCATCGCCCATAATGAGTGCATATTCTGCGCCTGATTTATCAGCACGTTTTATTTGTGATTTAAAACTGCCACCACCGCAGTTGCAAATAATTTGTAAGTCTGGCAGCTTTTCACGTATGACTTCTGCTAAAGGCATTCCCGTTTGTTGTGCATGCTCACCAACCATTACAAAGTAATAATCAGGTTTTCTAGCAATTGCTTGTATGCCTTGTACCTCCATAAGTCCAAGAAGACGTTCTATGCCCAAGCCAAAACCGCATGCTGTTGTTTCTTTGCCACCTAGTTGTTTGATGAGTGCGTCATAACGACCTCCACCACAAACAGTCCCTTGTGAGCCTAACTCATCAGTCACCCATTCAAAAACAGTTTTAGAATAATAATCCAGTCCACGTACCAAGCGTGGGTTTATCGTATAAGCTACATTCATGCTATCTAGCAGTTGTTTGAGTTGTTCAAAGTGGGCGACTGAATCTTCATCAAGATACTCTAGAATACTGGGTGCATTTGCTATAAGGGTTTTCATTGTCGTATTCTTGCTATCTAGAATACGCATAGGGTTACTTTGTAAACGTCGTTTAGAATCCTCATCTAATTGATCGCTATGGGCAGAAAAATAGTCAACCAGTACGGTTTTATAGTGTTGCCTAGATGTTGGAGAGCCAATAGAATTTAGTTCAAGTCGAATATTTTTAAGACCAAGTATTTTCCATAGGCGGGCAGTGAGAGCAATCAGTTCAGCATCAATATCAGCTCCTGCAAAGCCAACAGTTTCAACACCAAATTGATGAAATTGTCGGTAACGTCCTTTTTGCGGTTTTTCACGACGAAACATTGGGCCAAAGGAAGCAGGCAGCCCAAATCTCCGCCCAACCATTGACGACCAGCCC
>DRMA01000047.1 GCA_011375245.1 Thiothrix sp.
GCATTGGCGTTTCTAGTTGTACACCATTATTACCCAATGAAACAGAACGAGACATTGTTTACCCCGCCATGCTCATTAAATCTGCAGATCATGCTATGTATAATGCAAAAGATAGGGGTAAAAATAGAGTTGTTAAGGAAGGCTGTGGTATGCATCGCACTTCTTCCGTTTTAAAACAAGTCAGCGCAGCCTAAAAAGCAGCCTAAAAAAATGCATGCTGTTTTTAAAAAAACAGCATGCACATCCAAATCTATTTACTTCTTCTTGGGCAACCACCCAAACGATGATCTAACACAGGAAACGCTTTACGTGTTGCGCGTTGTTTTATCAGCTCTATTTCCATTGTAACTATCCCAGAGCCTTTCACGAGTTCTTGTTTTACATTTCCCCAATAATCAACCATTAAACTATGACCATAGGTTGTACGACCATTAATATGATACCCCCCTTGAGCGGGTGCAATCACATAGCATAAATTTTCAATCGCTCTTGCCCGTAGTAACGGATTCCAGTGTGCTTTACCTGTTGTTTCTGTAAAGGCAGAAGGCACCAGAAAAATCTCTGCACCTGCTGCCATCAAATCCCTAAAATGTCCAGGAAAACGCAAGTCATAACAAACAGCCATACCAATTTTACCAAATGGCGTATCAACAACAATACGTTGTGTCCCTGGTGCTATAGTTTGGCTTTCAGTGTAAGTATCTTCATCCTCACAAATTTCAACATCAAACAGGTGCATCTTGTCATAACGTGCGACTTGTAGCCCTCTATCGTTATACATCAACGAAGCAGCATATGCTTTTGTGGGGTCTGTTGACTTAATGGGTATTGTGCCTGCAACAATCCAAATTCTATTTTTAATCGCTTGCTGCTTTATAAAAGATTGAATAAGACCACTCCCTTCATCTTCCGCCACTGCAACCGTATCCGCTTCCTCCTCTCCCATAATGGCAAACGTTTCGGGTAATACAACTAAATCAGCCCCCTCAATAGCAGCTTGCTCAATGAGCCGTCCAGCTTCCATAAGATTTGCATAAATATTTGGGCCTGATGCCATTTGAATGGCGGCAAATTTTGCCATTATGGTCTACTCCATTATTATTGACTAAGCAATTTTCTACCATAGGAAACGAGTCAATCATCCCCCCCTTAATTGCTTTATTTTTCTTTATTAGCATTGAAAATACGGTTATTATTTAATCATATTTATCCCATATTCTGCAGCTACTTTATCTCAATCACATCAAAACAATATCATATTGTTCTTGTGTATACATTGACTCCACTTGAAAACGAATGTTTCTATCAACAAATGCCTGCAACTGCGCAAAATTATCAGACTCTTCATCAAGCAATAAATCAATGGTTTCTTGTGATGCCAATACCAATAATTCTTTGGCATCAAACTGCCTCACTTCACGCAATATTTCACGAAATATTTCATAACACGCTGTCTGTGCTGTTTTAATATACCCTTTCCCCATACATACTGGGCAATCTTCACATAAAATATGCTCAAGACTTTCACGGGTTCGCTTACGTGTCATCTCTACCAACCCTAATTGTGAAACCCCACAGACAAACGTTTTAGCATAATCATTCGCCAATGCTTTTTCCAAAGCAGCCAAGACTTGTTCTCGATGAGCGCCATCCTCCATATCAATAAAATCAAGGATAATAATTCCCCCTAGATTACGTAACCGTAATTGTCGAGCAATCGTTTGCGCTGCTTCAAGATTAGTTTTAAAGATCGTTTCTTCGAGGTTTCGATGACCAACAAACCGACCTGTATTCACATCAATGGTTGTCATTGATTCGGTTTGATCAATAATAAGATACCCCCCTGACTTTAGCTGCACATTACGTTCTAATGCACGTTGTATCTCATCGTCAACACCATGCAGATCAAAAATAGGACGTTCGCCAGGATAATGTTCGATAATAGGCAGTAACTCTGGCACAAAAGTTCCACAAAAATCACTCACACTCTTTAGTGTTTCCCGCGAATCAATTCTTACTCGTACTAGCGATTCACTCGCCATATCGCGTAACACGCGCTGTACTAAGGGCAAATCAGAATAAACTTGGGTCGCCTTCTTAGTGATTTTTGCCATGTCATTAAGACACTTCCATTGTTTGATCAAAAAAGCCATATCAACACGCAATACTGCTTCATTGACACCATCAGCAGCAGTACGAATAATATAACCTGCTGATGCTAAATTCTTATCTTGCTCATTACCATTGTCATGCATTTCGCGCCGAATTTTTTCCACCAAACATTTCAGGCGCTCACGCTCATCAATATCATCTATTTTAATCGACACTCCCAAAGAACTATCATTAGGCACAAGCACCAATGAGCGTGAAGGAATAGTAATATAAGTCGTTAAACGCGCACCTTTTGTGCCTAAGGGGTCTTTAATCACTTGTACAAGAATGGTTTTACCCTCATGTAGTACATCAGTAATTGAAGGTACTTTAGAACGCAGATTATCCGTTTCACTAATCTGCACCATTCCCGTTAATTGGCGTGTAATATCAGAAGCATGCAAAAAAGCAGCCTTTTCAAGACCAATATCAATAAAAGCAGCATCCATACCTGGTAAAACACGGCTCACCTTTCCTTTATAGATATTACCAACAATACCTTTTTTTGAAGTTCGTTCGATATGTAATTCTTGCAACACGCCGTTTTGTAATAAAGCAACGCGAGATTCTTGTGGGGTAATATTAACTAGTAGTTCGCCACTCATTTTATAATTAAAATTCCTATTGTTGGTATTATAATGGATCTGCTAACCTCCAGATTCCAAACGTTGTTGCTCAAGTAGCTGATGGGTTTCACAGAGTGGCAACCCCATTACGCCTGAATAAGAGCCTTCAATACGTGCAACAAATATAGCGCCTTGTCCTTGAATCGCATACGCACCCGCCTTATCTACAGGCTCGCCACTTTGCCAATAAGCGCGGATTTCAGCGGTAGAAATAGTACGAAACAATACACGACTAATACTCAAAACAACCTCAGTTCCTTGAGCAGAACACAGTGCTACAGCACTTAATATCTCATGCCAGTTATTTGACATCTGACTAAGCATACGTTTTGCATCTGCGTAATCAATAGGCTTAACCAAGAGATTTCCCTCAATAACCCCCAGCGTATCCGCGCCTAAAACAGGGAGTTTTTTATCCGATTGTTGCCATGCTGTTTCTGCTTTCAAACGTGCAAGTCGTTGTACCAATTCAATGGCCGACTCATTTTCTTGTGGTGACTCATCTACATCAATGGGAACCACATGATAACGAATATTTATTTGGTCTAGCAATTGTTGACGACGAGGCGATGCTGAGGCAAGTATAATTTCCATAATAAGACCTGTCTAAAACGAATCAGCTTAAAGCAAGCTAACCCGCACGATGATAAGGATGGTTTGCAGTGATAGCCCATGCTCGATAAAGCTGCTCAGCTAAAATCACACGCACTAACGGGTGAGGATATGTCAGTGCTGACAAAGACCATAAGTAATCAGCACGATCACGACAGGTTTTACTCATTCCTTCTGGACCACCTACTAACAGGCTAACATCCCGTCCTGACATCATCCAATTTTCCATATTTTTCGCCAGCTTTTCAGTACTCCACTGCTGCCCTGTGATTTCTAGAGCAATGACAATGTTGTTACTTGGAATCGCTTGTAGTAGTTTTTGGGATTCTTTTTCACATATTTTACTAATATCACTTTTTTTTGTTCTTTTTTCTGCAGATAATGCTTTTAATACTAGTTTTACATTAGTATTTAAACGCCCCGCGTAATCGTTATAGCCTTGTTCAACCCACTGCGGCATACGTGAGCCTATCGCTAATAAATGAATTTTCACAAAACTATTTGGCATCCTTCATGTGTTGGTTAACATGTGTTCGTTAACATGTGCTGATTAACAATCCAGCTTGCTAGGATTCCTAGCAAGCTTCAAAGGGGAAACTACTTTTATCTTTTACCCTCCCGTAAGATCTTCTTTCTTGGTAAACTCAGTTTCCCAAAATTTTTCCAAATTATAAAAATCACGTGCGTGCTGTGTCATCACATGAACGACCACTTGATCTAAATCGACTAAGACCCAATCAGAACCTTGCTCACCTTCAACTCCTAGCGGAGCATGCTGATTTTTTTTTGCATCTAATATAACATTATCAGCAATCGCCTTCACATGTCGTGTTGAGCGTCCTGTTGCGATAAACATAAGCTCGGTAATTGACGATTTTTTACTAATATCAAGTTGGTAAATATCCTGAGCTTTCATATCTTCCAGACTTTGCTGGACTGTCATTTCTATATTTTTAATATCCATTTTGCGAATTGTATACCATATGTAAAAATAAACCCTTTATAAATAGTGAGCATCAATAGCGATGCAGC
>DRMA01000048.1 GCA_011375245.1 Thiothrix sp.
CTCACCAATTTTTGTATTGACGATGTGGGCAATTAGTCGAGCTATTAATCGGGGATGTAAGCGTATTGATTTTTTGTCCGCAGAACCGATGATTGATGAGCCACTCGAAAAATATGGTGGTGAACTTGTATCGTTGTATCATATAGAATGGCATAAAAGTAGAATTCGGGCTTATTGTATTAATTCAGTGAGTAAATTGTATGAGGGAGGGGATTTGTCAGCCATATAATAGATAATAGTTGTTTTAATTGTATTGCTGTGTCTTTCCTTCTGTTTTCTCCTCCCTTCATCAATAGTTGCTTGTTTCACTTTTGTGTTAAGTTATATGATTAGTGTTATCTATTTAATTTATAACTAAAACTATAATGTGTAAAAAACTCTTTTCTCTGGTTAGCATTAGATCTGTGTGTCTAACATGCCTTTGGTTGTTGTCATCATTTGTTTATGCTCTGCCATTGACAGAAAATATTGATATTGATAATGATGGTTTAGCGAATGATATTGAAGAAGCACTAGGATCGGAGCCTTATCTTAAAGATACTGATGGTGATGGTATTGTTGATAAGGATGAAGTGCATGACGTAATGAATCCACGCGATTCTGATCAGGATGGTCGTTTAGATGTTGTTGATCTTGATGATGACAATGATGGTATTCCTAGTGTGATTGAAGGTGTTGCAGATATTGATAATGATAAGATACCAAACTATCTAGATGATGACTCAGATGGTGATGGTTTACTTGATGCTGATGAAGTAAGACTGAGTTATCGTGATGAAGATAACGATTATATTGATGATTTATTCGATGTTGATATGACCAACCGTGCTGATAAAAATGGTGATGGCATTATTGATGGATTTGTATTGTTCGATTCAGATAATGATGGTACGGCGGATATTTGGGATAATGATGGAAAAACAACGATTATTAGTAAGCGACCATTGACTGTAAAAAAAGAAGTTTTTCAAGATTCTGTGGTATTGGATGTACCTAAGTCAATGGAAAAGGCGCATGAGGATAATAAAAGTGCAGCAGAAACCTATGGTGGTTCAGGTTTTTTCTATTGTGCAAATAGTGGAAAAATCGTTTCGGGTATCTCACGCTTTCTGATTACACCATCACATCATGTTGCATTAATAAAAAATGCAAGTGAGGGGGCTTATCAGTGGCGGACAGAAAAAAAAGGTATTTATGTGCTTCAGTTTAGTCTCCCTGTTGGAATGCGTGTTGTCCAAGGTCTAGGGAAAGGACGACTTATTCTTAAAGAAACTGATGAGTCTCCTACTGTTTTAGGTAAGGGGGAAAGTACATCTAAAAAAGGTTATTTAGAAAAAACGGCTGATAATATGCAACATTGGTATACCTCTTTTGAAGTAAAGAAAGGTGCTCCTCTTTTTATTAATAATAATATTCCTTTGCAGGGTGAGTTGTGTGATAAATAAGTGATGTTTAGCTGGTATTATCAATTTCTCCATTATCACCTTTATCAATCATTTCTTTTGCTAAGGCAAGTGTTGAAGTAGTAATATCAACACCTCCTGTCATACGTGCTATTTCACTAATTTTTTGTTTTTTATTTAGGCAAACTATATGGGTGGATGTACTTTGTTTTTGTTTTATTTTAACAATCTTGTAATGTTGATGGGATAAAGCTGCAACTTGTGGCAGATGCGTAACACATAAAACTTGCTGGTTACAGCCAAGCTTACGCAACTGTTGTCCAATTATTTCTGCAATTGCCCCTCCAACACCTGTATCGACTTCATCAAAAATCAGTGCTGGTAGCGTTGTTTTTTGTGCAGTAATCATTTGAATAGCGAGGCTGATGCGAGATAACTCACCACCTGAGGCAACTTTTACCAGTGGTTGTGGTGGTTGCCCAGGATTGGCACTGACATTGAATTGAATATGGTCAATGCCTGTAGGTGATAATGTTGGGGGGTGTTGCGTATTGTTTGTATCCAATGTTTGTACTGAAATAGTGAATAGCCCCCCTTTCATACTGAGCGTTTGCATGGCGTGTGTTACATCGTTTGCCAGTGTTTGTGCTGTTTTTTTACGAGCTTTGCTGAGCTTTCTTGCTATTTGTAAGTAGTCAGATTTGGCTTTATCACGTGCTTCTTGGATGGTTTCAAGCGTATAGGAAGCAGAGGTTAATTCACGAACTTGTTGTTGTAACGACTGTAATTTATAAGGTAAATCTACATCATTGACTTGGTGTTTGCGTGCTAATGTTTGAATAGTGGCTATTCTTTTTTCAATTGAGGAGAGGCGTTCTGGATCAATCATTAGAGTATCAACATAATGTCTTAACTCTTCTGCCGCTTCTTGTATGTGTATTTGTGCACTCGTGATGAGTGCTAATGGGGTCTTTAAGCGCGTGTCTGTGTGGGTATGTGCTGACAAATTTTGTGTGATCGTGCTTAGTAATGAATAGATGGCATTTTCATCATCGTATAGTTGTTGATAAGATGTGCCTGCAAGGTGCATGAGTTGTTCTGCATTTGCTAATCTGCTATGTTCTTCATTGAGTTGCTCAATTTCATTATTGTTGAGTTGTAGTTGTTCTAATTCACCTGTTTGGAAGGTGAGTAAATCAATAGTGTTATGATATTCGTCTTGTTGTTGGCTTAGTGTTTCATAACGTTGATGTAATGTTTTCCAGTTTTCATAGTGTTTTTTTACACTCTTAAGTAGAGTGTGGTTATCAGCAACATCATCCAATAGCTGACGTTGCATCTCCTTTTTCATCAGTGATTGGTGTTCATGTTGTCCATGTATATCAACCAATTTCCCTCCAAGTTGTTTTAGCATGCCAAGATTAACAGGGCTACCATTGATCCATGCACGTGATTTTCCAGCATGGGTAATGACTCTGCGTAAAATACATTCCGTTTGATCGAGTTGATCGAGTTCGTTTTCTGCAAGCCATTTTGTGGCTGCTGGAGTAGTGGCAACATCAATGGTAAGGCTTATTTCCGCTTTCTCACAGCCATGTTTAACCATAGTACTGTCAGCCCGATCTCCTAAAACTAGCCCAATAGCATCAATTAAGATTGATTTACCTGCACCAGTTTCACCAGTGAGTACCGTCATGCCTGTTTGAAACTCAAGATCGAGGGTGTCGATAATGGCAAAGTTGCGAATATAAAGATGAGTCAGCATTAGAATTGGACGCTCCAATGAAGTTTAGTACGAAGAATATGGTAGTAATCGTAATCTTTTGGGTGGATTAAACACAATGTTTGTTCTTTTTGTTTGATACTAATGGTATCACTGGGTTTAATGTCAATATGTGTTTGTCCATCAAAAGATACGCGTGCATCGCTGTTGCGTGGGTCATCACATAAAGTAATGGTAATGTGATCAGAAGAAGGGATAACAATGGGGCGATGGCTTAAGGTGTGTGGGCAAATAGGTACAAGTACCACTGCTTTTAGCCCTGACTGTAGTAGGGGGCCGCCACTGGATAATGAATAGGCTGTTGATCCTGTTGGTGTGGCGATAATCATTCCATCAGCACGTTGTGTATTGACGAAGTTATCATTAATATAGGTGGTGAACTCAATCATTCTAACTTCATTACGTACATGGATAACAACATCGTTAAAGGCAGTATTGGTACCCAGTAATTGTTGTTGGCGATAAACGGATGCTTGCAAGAGAATTCGTTCTTCGCGGTAATAGTTTCCTCGCAATATTTGATCAAGAATAGTGGTCATTTCGTTGGGTGAGATATCCACTAGAAAACCAAGACGACCAAGATTAATACCCAGCACGGGGATATTATGATCTGCAAGATCACGCCCTGTTTGTAGAAAAGTACCATCACCGCCAATGACAATAACTAAATCGCTTTTTTGTACTATTTTTTCAGTGCTGTAGCCTTGTGTTTCAACAATATTTGCTCCGTACTCATCAATCATCGTATTGATTTTACGCTGGTTAAGGTAGTTGACGAGGCATTTGAGTGTGGCATTTATTTTGGGATCACGCTGCTTAGTGAAAATGCCGATAGATGAAAATATTTTCATAGGTGTATGTGCTATATGTGCTAATTTTTTAAAGTGTAAATTGCTTTTGGCTTTTATGAAAGGTGCTGAAAAACTAGAGTATTTTTTTAAGCATACTGATTTCATCTCTGCTTTGTGCGGCTGCTTCAAATTCTAGATTTTTGGCGTGTTGATACATCGTTTTTTCAAGTTGTTTAATGGTTTTTATCACTTGTTTAGGGGTCATTGCGGCATAATTTTGTTGTTGTTCAGCGACTTTTTTAGTCGTTCTTGTACCTTGTTTGCCTTTGCTACTGTGTGCATAAGCCCCTTCCATGATATCCGCTATTTTCTTGTTAATGGTTTTAGGGTGTATATTGTGCTTTTTATTATGCGCGTGTTGTTTTTTTCGGCGGCGCTCAGTTTCGTGAATGGCAGCTTCCATAGAGTGTGTAATGTGGTCAGCATATAAAATAGCTTTGCCTTTTACACTACGTGCAGCACGACCAATGGTTTGTATCAGTGAGCGTTCGGAGCGTAGAAAACCTTCTTTATCAGCATCTAATATGGCAACGAGAGTGACTTCAGGCATGTCAAGCCCTTCACGTAGCAGGTTAATACCAATCAGTGCATCAAACTTCCCCAGACGTAAGTCACGAATAATTTCTACGCGTTCAACCGTATCAATATCCGAGTGCATATAACGACAGCGAATGTCATGGTCGAGTAAGTAATCGGTGAGATCTTCTGCCATGCGTTTAGTTAGCGTGGTGATAAGCGTACGTTCATTCAGTATTGCACGCTTGCTGATTTCTGACATGACATCATCGACTTGACGATTCACGGGACGAATTTCTATTTCAGGATCAAGTAGTCCTGTGGGGCGAACTAGTTGTTCAGCAATATTGTCAGAATGCTCTAGTTCATAGTTGCCTGGTGTTGCTGAAACATGAATGCATTGTTGGATCATTTGTTCAAATTCATCGAAGCGCAAAGGACGATTGTCTAATGCAGAGGGTAAGCGGAAACCGTACTCAACGAGATTACTTTTACGTGAAAAATCACCTTTATACATGCCGCCAATTTGTGGAATAGTTACATGAGATTCATCGACGACAATTAAGGTGTTTTTGGGCATGTAATCTAGTAGACAAGGTGGAGGTTTTCCTGCCTCGCGTCCTGATAGATAACGTGAGTAATTTTCAATACCAGAGCAATAGCCTACTTCGACAATCATTTCAATATCGTATTGAGTGCGCTGCTCAAGGCGTTGGGCTTCGACTAAACGGTTTTCATTGCGTAATACTTCTAGTCGTTCTTTTAGCTCAATTTTTATTTTTTCTACGGCTTCAAGCAATATTTCACGTGGGGTTACATAATGTGTTTTGGGATAGATGGTCAGACGAGGAACATGGCGTAAGGTTTCACCTGTGAGTGGGTCGAAATAACTCAGTTGTTCGATTTCTTCATCAAATAAGGCAATACGCACGGCCTCATGATCGGAGTCAGCAGGGTGAATATCAATGACATCACCTCGTACACGATAAGTACCGCGTTGTAAGTCAATATCATTGCGGCTGTATTGCAATTCCGCGAGTCGTCGTAAAATATTGCGTTGGTCAATCATATCGCCACAGTTTAGATGGAGCATCATTTTGAGGTACGATTCTGGGTCGCCTAAGCCATAAATAGCAGATACCGTGGCGATAATAATGACATCTTCACGTTCAAACAATGATTTTGTTGCGGATAGACGCATTTGCTCGACATGTTCATTAATCGACGCATCTTTTTCAATATAGATATCTGAAGCAGGTACATAGGCTTCAGGTTGGTAGTAATCATAATAAGACACAAAGTACTCAACAGAGTTTTGTGGGAAAAAAGTTTTCATCTCACCATAAAGTTGCGCTGCCAAGGTTTTATTATGTGCCATTAGCAGTGTTGGACGTTGTGTCTGTTGAATAATATTGGCAATGGTATAGGTTTTTCCTGAACCCGTAACGCCTAATAAGGTTTGATGCAATAGACCGTCGTGTAACCCATCAAGGAGTGACTGAATCGCAGCGGGTTGATCGCCAGCAGGTTGATAATCTGCATGTAATTGAAATGTTTTGCTTGCCATAAAATTTGCTGTGTAATTTTATTTCTTTAT
Source organism: Thiothrix sp. (assembly GCA_011375245.1). Taxonomy (GTDB): domain Bacteria; phylum Pseudomonadota; class Gammaproteobacteria; order Thiotrichales; family Thiotrichaceae; genus HyVt-477. The sequence goes on from DRMA01000048.1 coordinate 6,151, forward strand.
ATACTAAGGATTTAAAGAGCGCTATCCTGAATCTCACGATCCAAGCCACCTGCTTCAGTGGGTGGTAGCTGACTATTTAGAGGTTGTTGTTCTGCTAGATGATGGTAACATCATTTATTGTTATCATTTGGGGGATATATTGCGCATTTTTAAGGTGTCGCTGCCCTTCTTATTGGTAAAAAAATTAAAACATATGAAGAAAATACTCAAGCTAGAGAAAGGAATTTTACTATGCAACTCTCTGATCGCGTTCAGCAGGTCAAGCCCTCACCCACATTAGCCGTTTCGGCATTATCATCAAAACTTAAAGCCGAAGGGCGGGATATTATTGGTCTGGGGGTTGGTGAACCTGATTTTGATACACCAGCTCATGTTTGTGAAGCCGCTATTAAAGCTATTATGGAAGGTAAAACACGCTATACCCCTGTAGATGGTATTGCTGAATTAAAACAGGCGGTGATTAATAAATTTCAGCGTGAGAATCAGTTATCTTATGCGGCTGATGAAATTTTAGTCTCAACAGGTGCGAAGCAGAGTATTTATAATCTTACTCAAGCTTTATTAAATGAGGGGGATGAAGTTATTATTCCTGCGCCTTATTGGGTTTCTTATCCTGATATGGTGATGTTAGCAGGAGGAATTCCAGTGATTGTTGAAGTAGGGATTGATGATCACTTTAAGTTATCAGCAGAAAAGCTTGAAGCTGCCATTACACCAAAAACACGTTTGCTAATGCTCAATAGTCCTTCAAATCCAACAGGTGTATCCTATGAACGTGAGGAATTGGTAGCATTAGGTGAGGTGTTGTTGCGCCATCCTGAAGTCATGATAATGACGGATGATATTTATGAGCATGTGTTATTTGGTGATGCTGAGTTTGTCAATATTGTCAATGCAACCCCTGCGTTGCGTGAGCGTTGTGTTGTGGTTAATGGCGTGTCAAAAGCCTATGCAATGACGGGGTGGCGTATTGGTTATGCAGCAGGATCAAAGGCGCTTATTCGAGCGATGAAAATTGTGCAAATGCAAAGTACGTCAAACCCATCATCTATTTCTCAGTACGCATCAGTTGCTGCTTTGGAAGGAGATCAACAGTGTATTCAAACCATGATTGCCGCTTATGAAAGAAGGCATCATTTTGTTCTTGAAGCTGCTAATAGCATTGCAGGTATGCGTTGTTTACCTTCTAATGGTACGTTCTATAGTTTTCCTAACGTGGAAGAGATGATTAAACGTATTGATGGGGTGAGTAATGATACTGAGTTGGCGACGTTGTTATTAGATAAAACAGGCGTGGCTTTGGTGCCAGGTTCTGCCTTTGGTCTAGCAGGTCATATTCGCATTTCTTTTGCTACGAGTATGGCTAATTTAGAACAAGCAATGGAGCGTATTGCTTCAATTGCATCTCATGCTATATAGCTTATTTTAATGAAAAAATATAGATGATTACTATTACTTTGTATGTCGAATTTTCCTAAATTGAAACTCAATGAACGCTCACAACATCTTTTAAAGGTATTGATTGAGGCCTATATTCAGGAAGGTGCTCCGATTGCGTCAGCAACCTTATTAGCTAAAAGTGGTTTGTCGGTCAGTCCTGCTACTATTCGTAATGCAATGGTAGGGTTGGAAAGAATGGGCTTGGTTAAATCTCCCCATACATCATCAGGACGTGTACCAACGTCGCAAGGTTATCGTGTTTTTGTTGATTCTTTAGTGAGTGTGCAGGCGCTTGATGAGAAAACGTTAATGCGTTTGCAAATTAGTATGAATGCTGAAGAAACGGCTTCTGGACTACTTCAAAAAGCATCAGGATTATTGTCAGGCATTACACAACTTGCAGGCTTAGTCACCATGCCACATCGTTCTTTTGTTGGGATTCGGCATATTGAATTTATTAATTTGACTGAAAAGCAAGTGCTAACGGTATTGGTGTTGCAAGATGGTGAGATTCAAAATCGTTTATTAAAAACGGAACGAGATTATGCGACTTCTGAACTGCAAGCAGCGAGTAACTACTTAAATTCAATGCTTGAAGGTAAAACGCTGCAACAAGCGAAACGCTCAATATTACGTGAAATGGCACAGGTTCGACACCATATGAATCGTATGATGCAAGCGGTAATGGAGTTAGGTAGCCAAACACTTGATCATGTTGATTCTGTGATACCAGAAGGCGATTTACTGGTGGCTGGTGAAAAAAATCTAATGAATTATGAAGATCTAGCTGATATGAAAAAGCTGAAAGGCTTGTTTCAAGCGTTTGAAGAAAAACAAGAAATGTTGGCGCTATTGAACACAACAATGAATGCGGATGGTGTGCAAATATTTATTGGTAGTGAATCAGGCTATCAGGTTTTTGATGACTGTAGTATGGTGACTTCAACGTATTGTACTGAAAATGGTTCTATTGGTGTTTTAGGTGTCGTGGGGCCACGACGAATTTCTTATGAACGTATTATCCCTGTGGTGGATATTACGGCTCGTTTGTTGAGTGCTTCATTTAAAGCAAATCGTTAACAAAAAATAGACTAAGGGTGCTAGAAAGCTCTTTTCTTGATTTTAGTGTTGTGTTTATTTTTTACTTTTATTGCAAATAATACTTGACTAGATTACTAGGTTATCCTAAATTAGCTGATCCTAATTAGCTAATTTAGCTGTTCATCTTTTAGTGGGTAGCGGAGGATATATAAATGAAATTATCAACAAAAGGTCGCTATGCTGTTACAGCAATGATGGATTTAGCTATTCATGATATTGATGGTCCTGTTACGTTGGCCGATATATCGAAATGTCAGGGAATTTCCTTGTCGTACCTTGAACAGTTATTCGCCCGTTTACGCGGACATGGTCTTGTTGAAGGTGTTCGTGGACCTGGTGGCGGATATCGTCTTGGTAAGCCTGCTTCACAAATTAGTGTCGCTAATATTATTACGGCTGTTGATGAAAGCCTTGATGCAACAGGTTGTAAGGGTAAAGAAAACTGTTATGATGGGCAGCGCTGTTTGACACATCAGTTATGGCAAGATTTGAGCGCGCAATTATATACCTTTCTTGATGGCATCTCTTTGAGTGATTTTGTTAATAATCCTGAAATTCGTGAAATTTCTCATCGTCAAGATAGCATGTCTAGTCGTATTGCAAATATGTTTCCTGCATCGCCGCGTATTGCTTCATAAATACATATTGATCGCTCAAAAATAACACCTTATTTATGGTTAGGTGGTTATTTTTGAGTTGTTTTTCCCATTATTCCTCTTGTTTTTTCTGAATTTTTTTATTTATCTCACAATTAAATAGGCAGAAATTTTTGTCATATTCTTCTATTATTACCAATCCTAGGCATCTTTCATCTTTTAGTTAACCATTCGGCCTGCTAGGACTCGCCCTTCAATTTCACTAAACTC
>DRMA01000049.1 GCA_011375245.1 Thiothrix sp.
GACACGAGTGCTGAGCATTTATTAGAACAACAACTTGCAATTAAAATCCCTATAGAAGGGATGCAGTATTGGGTGCGGGGTATCACTGCACCTTATTACCCTGTTGAGACTTTCCAGCTTGACAGCATTGGTCGTCCAACAACTATTCAACAAGCGGGATGGACAGTACATTATTCAGATTATAATAATCATGCTTATGATGCATTACCACAACGTGTCGATATTGTTAGAACGAAACCTGAAAGGATTAAGGTGAAAATACGTATTAAGCAGTGGGGGGCATGATGCTGGTTTTACCTGCGCCTGCTAAACTCAATCTATTTTTGCATATTACAGGTCGTCGTGATGATGGTTACCATTTATTGCAAACGGTATTCCAGTTTCTTGATTATAGCGATGAAATTACGTTGTCTTTGAATGAACAAGGTACGATTAGACGCTTAACGGATGTGCCTAATGTCCCTGAAGCTAGCGATTTAATGATAAAAGCAGCAACTGCTTTGCAACAGCATTATGCCGTTAAAGCAGGTGTTACACTGACCATTGATAAAAAACTTCCTATGGGGGGAGGGTTAGGTGGTGGTAGTTCTGATGCTGCGACGGTATTACATGGTTGTAATCAATTATGGCAGCTCAATCTATCAACAATTGAGTTAGCCAAAATTGGCTTGCAGTTGGGTGCGGATGTTCCTGTTTTTGTACATGGTTTCGCTGCATGGGCAGAAGGAGTTGGTGAAAAGTTAACGCCTGTAAGTCCCTTAGAACCTTGGTATTTTGTGCTTCATCCTAATGAATCTATCTCAACAGCTGAAATTTTTTCAAAACAGGGATTGACACGAGACTGCGAACCCCTCAGAATAGCGCACTTTCTTGCAGGACAAGGTGTTAATGTCTTTGAACCTGAAGTTGCTAAAAGTTGCCCTGAGGTTGCTAAAGCATTGGAATGGTTGTCGAATTATTCGCCAGCACGTCTTACAGGAAGTGGTAGTTGTATTTTTGCTCCGTTTGATGACAAATTAAGTGCAGAAAGTGTATTAGCTCGGCTACCAGAAAAGTGGTGTGGTTTCATTGCTAAAGGCATGAATCGTTCACCACTTTTAACAGCACTAACAATTTAGTTACTTAGTTTTCATAGATTTAGAGGTGTTGTTTTAGCTTTCATTGAAAGTGTTTCATTGTTGGGCCGTCGCCAAGCGGTAAGGCACCAGGTTTTGATCCTGGGATGCGTAGGTTCGAATCCTACCGGCCCAGCCAATTTTCATTACTTAGCATTTAGCTGAGTCTCTCAACTCTATATGGGATAAATCATGTCTGAGTCAGACACCTTGATGATTTACGCTGGTACCGCTAGCACCCAACTCACACAAGATATTGTCAATAAACTTGGTATTTCTGCTGGAAATATAAAAACAAGCCGTTTTAGTGATGGTGAAACGCATGTAGAACTCTTGGATAATGTACGTGGAAAAGACGTATTTATCGTGCAATCAACCTGCGCACCAACGAATGACAATTTAATGGAGTTGCTGATTATATCAGATGCCTTATATCGGGCTTCGGCAGGGCGAATAACGGCTGTTATGCCTTATTATGGTTATGCACGCCAAGATCGTAGAACACGTTCACAACGCATTCCTATTACTGCTAAATTAGTGGCCGATATGATTACAAGTAGTCGAGTTGATCGTGTGTTGACCATTGATTTACATTCTGAGCAAATACAAGGTTTTTTTGAGCTACCTGTTGATAATATTTATGCCGTTGGTGTTTTAGCAAGAGATGTTATTCAACAAAACTATACAGATATTTCAGTTGTTTCTCCTGATGCGGGAGGAGCAGTGCGTGCTAGAGCATTAGCAAAGCTAGTGGGCGATAATGTCGGTATGGCGATTATTGATAAGCGTCGTCCTAAACCTAATGTTTCGGCCATCATGCATCTCATGGGGGATGTGGAGGGCAAAACATGTATTATTATTGATGATATTATTGATACTGCTGGAACCTTATGTCATGCAGCAGAAGCGTTAAAAAATAAAGGTGCAAAAGCGGTTGTTGCTTATGCAACCCATGCTGTCTTATCGGGTAAGGCTGTTGTCAATATAGAAGAGTCAGCACTGGATGAAGTCGTAGTAACAAATACTATTCCTATGCGAGAAGTCGCACAAAATAGTACTAAAATACGCCAGCTAAGTGTTGCTGACATCTTGGCTGATACGATTGATCGTATTAATCGTGATGAATCAGTTAGCGAATTATTTATTGAAGAAGTTTAGTTTAAACTTCTTTGTTTTTATTGTTAACTAAAACTTAAAATACATGCGAAATGTATTTTATTTGCAAGTATATTGAGTTTTAGCACAGTCAGACTTGGTCGCGAGTCTGGCTTTTTTTTAGGAGAAAATTTATGTCTGAGAATATTGTATTACATGCACAAACTCGTGTAGAGCAGGGTAAGGGTGCGAGCCGCCGTCTGCGTAAGGCTGGTTTGGTTCCTGCCATTATTTATGGCGCGGGTCAAGAGCCTAAAATGGTTACTTTAGACCATAGTAAGCTATTAAGATATGAGCAAGATGAAAGCTTTTTTGCGTCAGTACTTAAAGTGGATATTGATGGTGCAAATAAAGAGAATGTTATCATTCGCGATTATCAGCGTGATCCTGTTAAGCCAAAGGTACTGCATGTTGATCTTATGCGTATCAATATGTCTGAAAAATTACATACATCAGTACCTTTACATTATGAGGGCGATGCCGTTTCACCTGCGGGTAAAGAAGGCGCGTTATTGCAGCGTTTTATTACAGAGGTAGAGGTTATTTGCTTGCCTGCTGACTTACCAGAAGCTATCGTAGTTGATATGTCAGCAATCGAAGTAGGGCATGCGGTGCATTTATTTGATATTAAATTACCTGAAAATGTGGAGTTAGCTGTATCAGCTCAAGTTGAGGATATGAATGACGAAGAGTGTGAAGCAATGAATTTAGCGATTGCTAGTATGGTTATGCCAAAAGGGAAAAGTACTAGTGATGATGTCGCTGATGATGCTACTGATGCAGAGGATACAAGTGAATAAACGCCAAAAATAGCTTTAGTGTAGCTTTATTGTGTGTGTAGCCCTTGAGGTTTTGTTTAACAGCAAGCAAAAGGCTATGTTCTTGCTATTTAGTATTATGGTTAGGTTGATAGAGAATAATGAATTCACCAGCAATACAGCTTATTGTTGGCTTGGGAAATCCAGGTCAGAAGTACACTAACACTCGGCATAATGCTGGGTTTTGGTTTGTTGATGCATTAGCACGTCGTACTAATGTATCTTTTAAGAGTGAGGCAAAATTCTCAGGTGAGGTTTGTAAACTTCAACTTAAAGGGCAAGCGTTTTGGTTATTAAAGCCTACTACTTTTATGAATAGAAGTGGCTTGGCTGTTAAACAACTTTCATCATTTTATAAAATACCTGTTGAACATATACTGGTTGTACATGATGAGCTGGATCTTAACCCAGGAACAGTGCGCTTAAAATCAGCGGGAGGGCACGGCGGTCATAATGGCTTACGTGATATTCATGCTCATATGGGTAAAACGTATCAGCGTTTGCGTATTGGCATTGGTCATCCTGGTGATCGTAGTAAAGTCGTTGATTTTGTGCTTGGTAATCCTAGCTTAGACGATAGTATTGATATTGAGCGGGGTATTGATGCAGCGATTGATATTATTGATTTGGTAGTTATAGGCGAGCTGCAAAAAGCCATGCATCGTCTACATTCGGAGTAAAAAATGGGATTTAAATGCGGTATTGTTGGTTTACCAAACGTGGGGAAATCAACCCTTTTTAATGCCTTGACAGAATCAGGTATTCAAGCTGAAAATTATCCTTTTTGTACTATTGAGCCTAATGTAGGCGTTGTGCCTGTGCCTGACTTACGTTTGAATGACTTGTCAGCTATTGTGAACCCAGAACGTGTTTTGCCAACAACAATGGAGTTTGTTGATATTGCGGGTTTGGTTGCTGGTGCATCAAAAGGTGAGGGCTTAGGCAATAAGTTCTTATCCCATATCCGTGAAACAGATGCGATTGCGCAAGTGGTTCGCTGTTTTGATGATGATGACATTATCCACGTTGCAGGAAAAATTGATCCTGTGAGTGATATTGAAATTATTGCTACTGAGCTTTCATTAGCCGATATGGAGTCTGTTGAAAAAGCGATTCGTCGTGTGAGTAAAGTTGCTAAATCAGGTGATAAAGAAGCGATAGCCCAAAAAGCCTTGTTTGAAAAACTGCTTGATCATTTGGGTGAAGGCTATCCAGCGCGCTCATTGGATATTTCTGATAATGACAAATACTTGATGCGTGAATTACATCTCATCACTATTAAACCCGTGATGTATATCGCTAATGTTAGTGAGGATGGTTTTGAAAATAATCCACATCTTGACGTGGTTGCTAAGATTGCTGAAGAAGAAGGGGCAGTGGTTATTCCTGTTTGTGCTGCAATGGAATCTGAATTGGCGTTGCTTGAGGATGATGAGCAGCAAGAGTTTCTAGAAGATTTAGGCTTAGAGGAAGCAGGATTAAACCGAGTTATTCGTAAAGGTTATGAATTACTGGGCTTACAGACCTTCTTTACCGCAGGCGTAAAAGAAGTGCGTGCTTGGACGGTAGAACAAGGTGCTTATGCACCACAAGGTGCGGGGCGTATTCATACTGATTTTGAGAAAGGTTTTATTCGTGCTGAAGTGATTGCTTATGATGACTTTATTGCCTACAAAGGTGAGCAAGGGGCAAAAGATGCAGGAAAATGGCGACTTGAAGGCAAAGATTATGTAATGCAAGAAGGTGATGTAGTCCACTTCCGTTTTAATGTATAGTAGCAAATAGTATTTACTTATCCTCTCTTTTTTGCTCTTGTGGCTTACGATTAGATTTTGTTATATATGATGAGAAAACGATTGATATGGATTTTTGTGGGGTTACTATCCATTTTTTCCTTGTCTATTGTTGGGTGCGCTCACGTGCATTATGACGATGTTTATTTATCTCCTGATGGGAAGCCTTTTGCGAAAAAATTGACACAGGAACAACAAGATTCTATTAATAAACTAAGGCTTGCATTAATCGCTTTAGGTGATAACACGTCTGCAGTTGAAGCTGAAAGTATTGCTTATGATGCTGTTGTGTACCCCTTAATTCTCGCTAATAAATGGGATCTAATGTCGCCGCCACAGTACCATAATATGTTAGTCAACGCAGGAAAGCGCCCAAGAGGTTTATGTTATCAATGGGCAGAAGATTTGACGGCATTGATGCGTAAAAAGAACTTGCGTACTTTTGATTTACATCATGGCATGGCTTTTCGCCATACCAAAGATGAGCATAATTCACTAATTGTCTCTGCTAAGGGGGATGATTTAAGTAAAGGCATTGTCCTTGATCCATGGCGTTTTTCAGGGGTGCTTTATTGGAGTAAGGTAGCCGATGATAAAAAACATCCATGGATAAAATTTAAATAATAATAGCCTACTTATTGACTCCCCCCTTGACAAGGTGGTGAATCAGCAACAATACCACCTTTAGCAGCATATTCTTCGGTAGTCATTGTATGTAATGTAAGTGCATGTATTTGTCCATCTAATTCTTCTTTTAGTATTTCATTAATCATACGATGACGCGCAATCAGCATTTTTCCCGTAAATTTGTCGCTGACCAAAGTAACCTTAAAGTGTGATTCTGTCGCAGAACCTCCATGCATATGGCTTTCATTTTCTATATTGAGTGTAATGGGTGAAAAGGCATCAGTTAGTTTTTTTTCGATAGTTGCTTGCATACTCATAAAATAGTTTAAACTCGATTTTTTTAGGCGCTTATCATGAAAGATAATTCACGTTTTGACAAGCTTCGTCAGTTTGTGCAGGGAAAAATTATTGGTCAAGACATGCTGATTAATCGTTTGATGATCGCATTATTAGCAGAAGGGCATCTATTGGTTGAAGGGGCACCTGGACTCGCAAAAACCCGTGCTGTTAACGTATTTAGTGACGTATTAGAGGGTGATTTTCAGCGTATTCAGTTTACCCCTGATCTTTTGCCTGCTGATATTACGGGGAGTGAAATTTTTCGTCCTGCAACAAGTACATTTCATTTTCAACAGGGGCCTTTATTTCATAACTTGATTCTAGCGGATGAAATTAATCGCGCGCCTGCTAAAGTGCAATCAGCCTTACTTGAAGCAATGGCAGAACAACAAGTAACCATTGCAAATATGTCTTATCCATTACCTAATCCTTTTATGGTAATGGCAACACAAAACCCCATTGAGCAAGAAGGCACTTATCATTTGCCAGAGGCTCAGCTTGATCGTTTTTTAATGCATGTAACGATTGATTATCCTTCGCTTAGTGATGAAAAAAACATTTTGCAGTTAGGGCGACGTGAGGCAATGCAAAAGTTGGTATTAGGTGACAAGGAACAAGAAAAAAAGCCAATTTTAAGTAAGAAAGCGCTTACAGCAGCAAAAAAATCGGTACTGAGTCTTTATATGGCTGAAAATATCGAAGAATATGTTTTACAACTGATTATGGCGACACGAAATCCTGCTGTTTATCGTGCTTCGTTGGCGGATATTATTGCTTTTGGTGCAAGCCCTCGGGCAACACTGGCATTAGATCGTTGCGCCCGCGCTCATGCTTGGTTAGCAGGTAAAGATTATGTGGGACC
>DRMA01000050.1 GCA_011375245.1 Thiothrix sp.
AGGAGGCAATCGTGTCTCTTTATTCAAGCCGAATGATCCAGCCGTACTCTCACGTAAAGGTAACCTTATTTGGGTTAGTCGGATTAAACAGGCATTGGAACAAAATCGTTTTTGTTTGTTTTCACAACCTATTCACCCCATTGCTTTTAAGACCAGTGATATGCCTTTTTTTCATTATGAAACATTGCTTCGTCTGTTTGATAATGAAGGCAACCCCATTCCGCCTGATAATTTTTTACCTGCTGCTGAAGAGCAGGGAATGATGCTGGATATTGATAAATGGGTGGTACATGAAGCATTTAGAAATCTTAAGCTGATTAAGCAAACGTCACCGTTACCTGTTTTTTCGATCAATCTATCGGGACAAAGTGTTAATGAAGCCGCTTTTCTTGATTTTATTTTAGATGAGATCAAAACAATGGATGTTAATCCACAAATGATTTGTTTTGAGTTGACGGAATCTGTCGCAGTAGATTCACTTGATACTGCTATGCAGTTTATGAAAACCTTGAAAGCACTCGGTTGTAGTTTTTCGTTGGATGATTTTGGTACAGGCGTGAGTTCATATGCTTATTTACGTCAACTCCCCATTAATTATCTCAAGATTGATGGTGTTTTTATCAAAGATATTGTTACTGATGAAGTTTCACAAGAGATGGTGCGTTCGATCAAGCAAATTGGTCATGTAATGGGCTTGGAAATTATTGCTGAATATGTAGAAAATGATGAGATTATTGAAATATTGAATGAAATTGGTATTGATTATGGTCAAGGATATGGCATATCGCGTCCAGTGCCGATTGATGAAGTTGTTGCGACACATCAGCAGATTGAAGCGGTCGTTTGATTAAAAGGATTGCTGGCAAAACATAATTCTTATGTTATTGCCAGATTTTTTTGCTTGATTAAGCGTGTTTAATTACTAATAAATTTGTTTTCCCGACCATTAAATCCAAGGTCATTTTCAAACGTTTGAACACGGATTCTTGCCGATAAGGAATATTATGTTTTGCGCAGACTTCTTTGACGACAGGTTGCATTTCCTGATAGTGGTTGAGGGGTAAGTTTGGAAATAGGTGGTGTTCAATTTGGTAATTTAACCAGCCATGAAGGAAGTCAACTTTATTTGAACCTGTATTGTAGTTCACGGTACCAATGATCTGGCGTAAATAAAATTCGCCGCGTCCTTTTCCTGATTGTTCAAAACGATAAATATCATCCGCCGCATGGTTGGGGATAATGACTAAAAAAGAGTGTAAGTTAGCCATAAACTCGGCAAGTAAAGAGGCTAATAGAACATTGAGTACTGCATCTGTGCCTAAGGGTAAGAATAATAAGGGGAGAAATACAAAGCGAAAGCCAATGTAAGGTAGAAAGCAGGATATCCATAAACGGAAACCGTGGCTCTTTAATGGGTTCCACGCATCAAGACGAAGGAAGGAGTCATCTTCAGCTTCCCCTCTGCGTCTTTTTTCAGCATTGATAAGCATACTGAGTGTTTGCGGTGCGTAGTAGACTATTTTCCACATACCTGCAAAGATAATAATAATGATATAACGCAGCCACATGGGTAAGTTTGACTGACGTAACCACTCCATATTGATTTCGATATTGTCAGGATCAGAGTCTTCACCAAGATTATAGTGATGCATTTTATTGTGTTCATGATCCCATGCTGGAGGAACAATCCAATCCATCCAGTCAACTATACGTCGCCAGCCTTTGGCAAAACCTTTACGGGTATAGCGTTCGGGAATCTCTGGTACTTTGTCATAAGCGCCATGCAGTACGGGGTGAGCGACATTTGCCCAGCGACTAATATTGCCAAGGCTAATCAGAAAAGCCCCCAATATATTGAGCGGGAAGATCCATGCGATGGAATAGCCCAGTATAGCGAATAGCCGACCCCAGCGTTCTACACGTTTTAGATGCTGAAAGTCTTCAATAGTCGGTTTTCCAATGGTTTTTTTAATCTTATCAATATCGTTGGCTAATTGTTTTTTGTCAACTTGCTTGTAGTCTATTTGCATTTACCTTACTAACCCATAATTAATTGTTACTGGTTGCCTACCATGCTCCATGGGCGGCGGCTAAGCATAAACTAGCTTGAAGAGACAATCAATTAGACAGAGGAAAATACATAGATTTTAGTTTAACGTATTGATATGGATAGTTTTAATTGATTAAAGTGCATGTTTTTTTTGCTGGGTATCGCTTAAATAGCACTGAAAAGTGACTTCTGGTATAGTTTGGCGCAAATAATAAATCAAGGAGTGCGTTGTATGCCCGTCATTAAGAAAACTGCCGAAAAATCGAAAGAGGTTCTTGGTTATTACAATCCTAAAGTATGGAAAGAGAAAGGTTTAAAATGGACGCTAGGTCTGTTTACTGTCACTGCTATTATTGCTGTTTTTGTATTGATGTTTATCTGGAGCGATGAGCCAGAACCCTTTGATGTGGTTGAAAATGCGCGTGAAATGGTAGGGGCTAAAGAAGGCGATACGTTAGCCGTTGGCGTGGTTACAGCTGCAACGCTATCACGTATGATGTCAACATTGCTTGATAAGCCTGGTGGCTTTATTGAAAATGACAAAATGCCACCTGGGGTGCTTATGGATAATATTCCTAATTGGGAGTTTGGCGTATTAACCCATATTCGTGATTTTTCCTTGGCAATGCGCGATGATTTAAGCCGTTCTCAGTCACAATCATCAGAAAATAAAAATCTGGTTAAAGCACAAATTCGCTTTAATATTGATAGCGAAAAATGGATGTTGCCACGTGCAGAGGGTGAATATAATGCAGGGCGCAAAAAAGTTGATGCTTATATTAAGGAATTGATGGAGGGAAAGGCATCATTTTATGCGCGAGCGGATAATTTACGTTCGTTACTGAATAAAATACAAAAACGCTTAGGGTCAGTGGCGCAAAATTTGAGTTCAAGTGTTGGACGAACTCATATTAATATTGATTTAGCGGGTGACAAAGCAGCAACAGAAGCGAATCCTGCACCTGATGAGCATTATACCAAGACGAGTTGGTTTGAAATTGATAATGTGTTTTATGAGGCACGTGGACAAACATGGGCAATTTTACAAATATTAAAAGCAGTTGAGGTTGATTTTGCCGCTGTGTTGAAGCATAAAAATGCCCTAGCAAGTGTTCGTCAAATTATTCGTGAGTTAGAAGCTGCACAGCAACCTGTTTGGAGTCCTATTATTTTGAATGGGCATGGTTTTGGTTTTGTGACGAATCATTCGTTGGTGATGGCATCATATGTTTCACGCGCGAATGCAGCACTGATTGATCTGAAAAATTTGCTAGAGAATGGTTAGTATTTAGTTTATTTGCTTCAATAAGTAAGGCGCTGTATTGCTAAAATGCAGCGCCTATGTTACACGCGAATAAGCTTATTTTTTTGCCAGCTTTTCACAATCAGCAATCAGTTCATCCAATGCTTGAACGGTTGATTTGGCTTCTGCTTTAATTTCTAACAAAAAGTTTAGCTCACTTTGGTTTACATCACCATCCGCTAACAATTCTTTGCGTAATGCATCCACTTCCTTAATGCTGATATGTCCATCACCAAGTGCGAATGCTTTTGCTACGTTTCTCCATTGTGCCATTGTATTTCTCCTTATTGATTGGTAAAGGGGGAAGAGGTGAGTTAATCACCAGCGACGATTATTAAACATATAGAGCAATAGAACAACAGATTAAGTTAAAAAATGCATATTTATTGTTCATTATTTCAGCTTATTTGGTTATTTTTTTAATAGTATAAGTCAGTGTGTGCTTAATGTATTATCATTACGACGGTACATTATACAACTCCAACTAATAGGGCAATTATCATGAAAAATATGGCATTCATTAAAAAAGTGCTCATTTTTATTATCAGTATTATTGCGGCTCTTTATGGTCTCTATCAACAAAATACAACAAAAGATACAACGCAAAGCACGACGGGGAAGACGATTACTCAAAATCCTGCGGAAGTAAAAGAAATTTTGGCGCGTGTGCCTAAGCCTATTGGTTCTTTTGGTACGGCGAAAAAGATACTTTATAGGGAAATATATAAGGGACATCAAGAAACATTTTATTGTGGTTGTGACTTTACCACGACAGGCAAAGTTTACTTAGGAACCTGTGATGTTACACCGCGTAAAAATGCAAAACGTGCTAAACAGTTAGAAGCAGAACATGTTATGCCTGCCTATCATATGGGGCAAAACCGTGCTTGTTGGGCGCAAGGGGCAGAAGTTTGTGTTGATAGTAAAGGTAAGAAGTTTAAGGGAAGAAAGTGTTGTGAGAAAAGCGATGAGGTGTTTAAAGTTGCCCATAATGATCTGCATAACCTTTATCCTGCCGTTGGCGAAGTCAATGGTGACCGTAGTAATTATAAATTTGGTATGATCTCAGGTGAAAAACGCGCTTATGGTCAATGTGATTTTGAAGTGGATAAAGACGCAAAGCGAGCAGAACCACCTGAAAATGTAAGAGGTAATATTGCGCGTACTTATTTTTATATGGAAAAAACCTATAATTTCCCCATCTCCAAACAGCAACGACAATTATTTGAAGCATGGAATAAAAGTGATCCTGTGGATGATTGGGAACGTGAGCGTAATAAGCGTATTGAGAAGATTCAGGGAAATAAGAATCCTTATATTAAATAGCTTCATTAGCTTCTTAATTTGTACAACTATTTATCTGCTTGATTATAGTGGTATGATTTAGCCTTGTCATCGAGTGTCAATGTCTAAAAAATAGGGGAGCTATTTATGAGAAAAGTTGTACTTTTTGCGGTAATTATTAGTATTTTAAGTGCTTGTAGTACAGGACGAAAACCAACACAACCAACGCCACCTGTTAGTGTAGCCCCCCCTGCTGAAACGGAGCAGCAAATCTTAGCACGTATACCTAAGCCTATTGGCTCTTTTGGTACAGCGAAAAAGAAACTTTATAACAAAATATACAAGGGACATCAGCGTACTCTATATTGCGACTGTAAATTTACCACAACAGGAAAAGTGTATTTAGGCAGTTGTGGTGTTGATTCACGTAAAAATGAACGTCGTGCAAAGCAACTTGAAGCCGAACATGTTTTCCCCGCTTATCATATGGGACAAAATCGTGCTTGTTGGACACAAAAGCTTTGTACAAATAGTAAGGGCGAGCCGTTTAAAGGGCGTAAATGTTGCGAGAAACAAGATAAGGTCTTTCGGGTAGCACATAATGATTTACACAATCTTTACCCTGCTGTGGGAGAAATCAATGGTGATCGCAGTAACTATAAGTTTGGCATGATTGCAGGTGAAAAACGTGCTTATGGTCAATGTGATTTTGAGGTGGATAAAGAGGCAAAACGTGCTGAACCACCTGAAAACGTAAGGGGGAATATTGCTCGGACTTATTTCTATATGTCAAAAACCTATAATATGCCAATTTCCAAACAGCAACGACAAATGTTTGAAGCATGGAATAAAAGCGACCCTGTGGATGATTGGGAACGTGAGCGTAATCAGCGTATTGAAAAGCTTCAGGGGAATAAAAATCCTTACATTAAATAATCATCTTCTCTGGTTTTGGCATTCTTCCTCATGAAAGTTTGTGCTGGGTACACTAACAAAGCGATCAGCACGTAAACCGTTTTCATTGGGTTTATCGGCTTTTTGCCAAACATAGGCGGTTAGTTTTCCACCTATGCAAGCAGAGTAATCAACACAGGCGATGTTTCTTTTGACAGGTTTTGGTGTACCTTTAAACCAGTAATGACCAAAAAAGAGTGAAGAGTCTTCTTCATAGCGACCATCAAAGGGGAAATGAGTTGGCAAAGGGGTATCAGCAAAGACCTTAGCGTCTCTTGATGAACACAAGATAGTCATCCAACTTGAGGGTTTTTTGTTCCACCAACATATTCGATACCATTTACGCAGTCGAGTGTTGTGTTGTTCTGGTTTTAAGTCCTTAGCGGGGGGGATACTTGCTCCTTTTAGTAACATACGGATAGCGGTTTGTAAGTAAGTACCTTCTGTTAGGGCTTCTTGCCATGCATTTGTATTGAGTTGTCCTTGTGAGTTAGTCACATATTTAAGTCGTTCAATCATTTGCTCACTCCATGTTGCGTGAACCACTCTTAAACCATCAAGTCTTAAAAATAATGGTAGGTTTTTTAGCCAGTTAATCATGGCTTCGGTATCTTCGCCATCCAAAGGGTAATCATTCAAAATGGCACGGCGTTGTTTTTTCTGATGGAGATTATGCTTGGTAAAGGGCTGTTGGGTTAGCGGATTGATGCTATAAAAGCTAATAACGTTATATTCATGATTACCCATAATGGCAATGGCAGAACCGTGTTCTACCATTGCTCGCACGAGTTCTAAAACACCCCGTTGATCTTTACCGCGATCTACTAAATCACCTGCGAAGATGGCAAGGGTGTCAGCATGTTGGTAAACGCCTTGTTGTTGACTAAAGCCGAGTTTTTGTAATAATTTTTCTAGCGGCTCAAGCATGCCATGTACATCGCCAATGATGGCATAGTTTTTTCTGTTTTTTTTATTATTAGTATCATTATTTTTCATAGTGTACGCTTATCACATTGCCTTATTTCGTTGTTAACGAAGGCTAGCGAAATTTCTATGAGAACACAACAATAACAACGATTCATTCCATTTGAAAAATACCTTTGGAGCGTTTTAAACGTTATATCAAGCAGTTAAAAGCCATATCGCAGGTTTTCCAAGAAATGCACCCCATAAACCAACAGCAACTATAGCAACAACATGATCAAGACCAAAAATAGGGTGTGAAAAAGCCCTTGTTTCAGGAGAAAACGCGCCTTAGCAGAGTAGGTTGGCATTAGCCAGTTTCCTTGTTTGCTTTTGACATAGACTTTCATAAAATACCTCTTATAATTAGAAAGTTGTAACAACGCCATTCCAATGTTATCCATGCTTGTCATCCTGACGTACCATGACATGAATAACGGAGTCCCGAAGGACTGAGTCTAGTCAACTGAGCTTTTGTAAGCTCGTCCCTTTAGGGCTGAGTAGTTGACTCTTGATGTAAGCGATTACTAGCAGCAATCACTTGCATCATTATTTTTTCCATAATCGTCATACTGCTGGAGTAGCTAACTGCTGTCTATAATATGAATATGTTTTCTTCTACTTGGCTTATGGAAGGCTTCTGGCATCCATTACAAACACCATCACAGCTTATTTTGTTAGTCAGCTTGGCTGTTTTATTAGGGCAACAAAATAAACTGACGCTACCAAAAATAATAACTGCTTTTGTTGGATTTTTGTGTCTAGGGTTTGTGATTAATCATTTCTACCCACTTGCATGGGATGTGGAACTTTTATTGCTGATTGTTGCTCTTGGTATTAGTTTGTTAGTAACCTTACGATTAAAGCTATCAGTATTTGTTTTATTACCTATTATTTTGCTGAGTGGCTTAGTCTTAGGGCTAGATTCCAAACCAATCATGATTCCAGGTTTTGGCAATAATATTATGTATAACTGGTTAGTAGGTGTACTGGTCAGCATGATGAGCTTAGGCATTATGGTAGGACTTACTAGCTATGTATTACGCAATTTAGGCAATGGCATTGTATTAAGAGTTATAGGGTCATGGATAGCCACTAGCGCTCTATTTGTGTTAACGCTTATGCTAGTGAAACCTTAATAAGGAACGTGAACGTACATGTGCATGGAATAAGATATGTTGCTAAGTTATTAATAAAAAAGGAAAATAGAATGAAATACTATAAAAGTAACCGTCAAATAGTAATACGAACAGTTATACTAGGCATGTTACTTACGTTTATTGGTCAACCCGTATTAGCAGAGCATTTTCATTATTTTGTTGATATTGAGACAACGCATACCATTAACCCGCAAAATCAACTCACTGCACTAAATGTTTCATGGGTATATGATGAAAAAATGAGTGCATTAATGAAACAGCAAAACCCAGATTTTAAGGCGCTAGGGCAAGCAACGATCAATGATTTGCAAAAAAAACATTATTTTATTAGCATTCAATTTAATGGGAATCCTGTAAAAATAGGAAAAGTAAGCCATTTTAATCTTCAAGAGTTTACGCAAAAAGGAAAAACAGCCTTGCAACTTGATTTTACTTTACCATTTTTACAACCGCTCAATATGACTGGTAAGAATGAGCTAAGATGGAGTTTTTCCGATCCATCTGGGGTAGCGATTATGGTTTACTATACGCCTCAAAATATACGCTTAGGAGCTAAGTTACAGTCACATTGTAAATCATCAATAACTGAAAATAACAATGCTGATCATGGTGAACCAGCACAGCTATTAGCGCTAAAATGCGAGTTATAGTTTTTCACCAAGGTGATGCACACGAAATAACTTAAACGATTCCCTTATTGGTATTACCATCTGTTAACCCTAAGATCATCTGCGATTACATGACAATACCAAATAAGGCGATAAAACATATAAAACACGTTATTTATTTTTTTCTAATGATTTTATTTCTATAGGAAAAAAACTTAATTTGACACATAAGCCAGGCTGATTATCTGACAAGCTTATTTTAGCTTGGTGCAAATCCATCACTGCTTTTACTAGGCTTAAACCCAATCCATTCCCTGCTGTATTGCGTACCGTATCCAAGCGGGTAAAACGCTCGAAGACACGTTGATAATCCGCCTCAGGAATACCTATGCCTGAATCACAAACATTAATAATCACTTCTGCTGACGGGTGAGTTGACTGGTAATATGCTTCGAGCCTTATTTTGCCACCTGCAGGTGTGTATTTAACAGCATTGTCTAATAAATTAGTAATCGTTTGTGCAATGAGTTGCCGATCAGCATGTAAGATAAGATGTTTCTCACTATATACATGAAAAGAAATTTTTTTCTCTTCAGCAACTAGGGTATACAATTCGCCCAGTTCGTGAATCATATGTGTCATATCAATATCTTCCCAACAATCACGTTGTACACTGGATTCTATTTGAGCAATATTAAGTATGGCATTAAAGGTGGCAATCAGGCTTGAGACATCATTAACCGCATTATCCAATTCCTGCTGTTGCTTATCGCTGTTAGGTGGAAGATAACGCAAAGCTTCTAGTCGATGATGTAAACGATTAAGCGGGTTACGTAAGTCATGTGCTAGATTATTTGTCACATCACGCATACTCATCATCACGGTTTGTAAACGGGCTAACATTTCATTTACTACTTTTGCCAAGCGATTGAATTCATCCTCTCTAGCTTGCAGAGGCATTCGTTGATTAAGATCCCCTTCAATAATTTCTTTTGCAGTACGATGGATGCGATCAACTCGCTTAAGAACACTTTGTCCCATAAGCCATCCGCCTAATAGTGCGGCGGTCATAATGATTAAGACGGCTATGAGTAATATACTCGCGATATGTTCTAATAATTTTTCTGCCTCGCTCATATCTGTACCGACTAATAATTGATAATGAGCAGGGAGTGGAGTGAGTAACACACGGGTATCTAAAGTTTGTTTATTAACAGGTAAATCGTGTGTGATCATTTGTAATGGCAGGGTTGCAAAAGTCGCTTGATGAGGATGCTGTTCTGATTCTGAGGCAGTAGGGAGGTCGCTAAAAAAATCATGTTGCTGGCGATTGATTAAGGCATAGATAAAAAATTGTGTGACATCTTTGCTGTTTCGGTGACTAATCATACGACTTAAGTCAGTAAAATTGCCTGAATAATATTGACTTAACAATACATTGGTTTCTAGTTGTAAACGCTCATCAATTTGTTGATAAATCAACTGAGCCGCTAGCCAATAAGCAATCCCTAGTGCAATAGCTGCAATTAAACTAAATAATAAGGCATAGATCAGCGAAAGCCGAAAAGCGGTGGTGCTAAGAAGCTTCTGGATCATGAAGAATATAACCAGCCCCACGAACGGTATTTAAGAGAGAAATATGAAAGCCTTTATCAACTTTGCTGCGTAAACGGCTTATGTGTACATTAATAATATTAGTTTGTGGATCAAAATGATAGTCCCAAACTTTTTCTAATAGCATCGTTCGTGTGACCACTTCACCAGCGTGTCGCATCAACACTTCTAATAATGTAAATTCACGCGGTAATAGCTCAATCACCTTACCTGCACGAGTTACTTGATGTTTGACCAAATCCATTTTTAGGTCGCGCACCTGTAAAATCGTTTGTGTTTGTTCGGGGTGGTTGCGACGAATAAGTGCTTGTAAACGGGCAAGTAATTCAGTAAATGCATAAGGTTTAACCAGATAATCATCGCCACCAGCTTGTAAACCTTCTACCCTGTGCTCCACTTCACCTAGCGCACTTAAAATTAGGACAGGTGTGGTTATTTTGAGTTGACGTAATGTGCGAACAATGGATAAACCATCGCGCTCTGGCAGCATACGGTCTATGACGAGCACATCATAATCCTCTGTCATGGCGAGATGCAGACCGTCTTTGCCATTATCCGCTAAATCAACGTGATGCCCACTTTGTGACATGCCATTGCGAATAAATGTAGCTGTATCGTGATCATCTTCTACCAATAAGACATGCATGTCGCTCTATTCATTTCCCATTCGTTTAATAACACCAGCGCTCCCGAATATATTCAGAAACGCTGTCTTGGTAATTTATTGCCAACATACAATAACAGACATGGAAGCAGAATGAGAGCTACCATCTGATGTAAAGATCAAAACAATGCATTCTTATAATGCATTCCCCTGTGGCTGTGCCATGGGTACAGCAGGCAAGGGCTGTAAAAAGGCATTAAAGGCTGGCATCATTGGAAAACCTTGAAAACCTTGTTGAAAAAATGGATCATTAAAGGGGTTTCCTCTGAATATGGGTTGATTGAGTAACGCATCAGGTTTTATATTCATATTCAATGCATTCAATAAGGCTTGTTTCTTTGCTTCTGGTAGATCAGCCTGTTTTTTTATGTTCTGCGTAATCTCGTCTTGCTTACCCTCAAAGGTAAAGTGTTTTACATTACCTTTTTCATCTTTATAAATCACTTTGGCATGATAACGCCCATCTTCTAAGGTTCTTACTTGTACCGATTCGAAACTGTCCCAAGCAAGGTTTTTAGACGATGTTTTTCCATTGTTTGGTTGTATTGTTGCAGGTGCTTTCATCGCTTGCATCATTTGCTGGGTCATTGGATGCATCGGCATCGGCTGATACATCTGTGGCCACCCTTGGTAGTGCTGTTGTAGGGAAGGATTGTGATGTGCATAAGAGGGGGCAGCATGTTTACCTAAGGTAACATTCACCACTTTAGGCTTTCCTTGATGGATTATTTTTAACGTAACGGAGCTTTCTGGTTTCGCAGTGTGTACCAGTTGTACCAATTGTTTAGCAGATAAAATCTTTTGATCATCCATGCTAATAATCACATCATAAGGTTGTAAACCTGCTTTGGCAGCAGGCGAATGTGGCGAAACGGATTGCAGCATCACACCTTGGTTTTGGGGGATAATGTCTGCAAGCTGTTTGGCTAACACAGGAGGAACAGTGGTCAGTGCCACACCTAACCAGGCTTGTTGTATAGGTAATGATGGTTGTTTGTCTACTTGACTTGTGTGCGCAAGAGGCGTTGAAACAGTTGATACCGCTTGCTGTGCTGGTTCTTGAGTCGCAGTCGCTTGCACGGGAGATTGTGTTATTTGTTTTTCAGTTTGAGCATTCGTACTGCTATCAGCGTGCGCTGATGTCAGTGATGCAAGGAGAGCCGTTAGGGCAAATGTTGTATGAATAACAATGTCTTTATTTTGCTGTTTCATTCTTTTTTTCCTCTTGTTTAACAGGTTCCGTTGGATTATTTATTGCCTGTTGTGTATTTTCATTTTTATTGGTTGGTGCTGCTGTCATCTTTGCTTCATTGGTAGAAGTTTTTGATGACATTGCAGACTCCGTTGCAGTTATATTTGTATTATCAAGGGTTTTACTTGCTTCAGGGTTTACTTTGGCTTCTGAAACAGGTTCACTTTTAGGCTTATCGTTTGATTCACCTGTATTGTCAGGGGTCTTACTTGTTTCAGGGATTACTTTGGGGTCTGAAACGGGTTCACTTTTAGGCTTATCGTTCGATTTAGCTGTATTGTCAGGAGTCTTACTTGTTTCAGGAGTTGCTTTGGGGTCTGAAACGGGTTCACTTTTAGGCTTATCGTTCGATTTAGCTGTATTGTCAGGAGTCTTACTTGTTTCAGGAGTTGCTTTGGGGTCTGAAACGGGTTCACTTTTAGGTTTATCGTTCGATTTAGCTGTATTGTCAGAGGTCTTACTTGTTTCAGGAGTTGCTTTGGGGTCTGAAACGGGTTCATTTTTAGGCTTATCGTTCGATTCACTTGATTCATCGCTCTCATCCTTGGGTTTATCCATGAACCATTTTGCTTTGCTTATACCTTCTACGAGAGGTTTGGCTGTATAACTAGAAATCTGAAAATACTCCTCCATGTCAGAGACTTTTAGTACATAATCCTCCTTATCGTTTAGTTTAGCAAATTGATATTCTCGTGACTGACCTTTATGCGTGAGACTAACAATAAGCGCAGGTTTATCGAGACCATATTCCGTTTTCTTTTCTTTGCCAAGTATTTTACTAAAGGATAGTGAGGCTAGTTTTGATAGGTTGTCGTTAATTGCTTTTTGGTTAATCATTTTATCCACGGGCAAATTACTGGTTTTCCATATCGTCATAGAGGAGTTTTCGGTACCCCTTGTTTGCTCAGGTGTCTTCTCAGGCTTAAATGTTATATCAGCCAATTTAAGTTCGCTTACTTCATGCGTACTCAGTTTTAGCAAGTTTTTATCTTGCCAATCTTCACTATTGACAGGAACATCATAAACACCTAACTCAACAGTATAAACTGCCGATTGGGTATCGCTACGCACATGCGTTTGACGTGCGCCAGCGCCACGACCAAGATATAAAGCCGCTAGTTTTTTATCACCGTTTTTCAGTGTAATCAGACGCTCATAATCGTTATCAGCTACTTTAAAGCGTTTTAAGGCACTGCTACTGGTGGCAACAGGTAAATCCTGTTTTAAGCCTGCCAGCTTCTCTAGTAAATGTTCGACTTTATTTTCTGTGACAGGAATGCCCGCTTGAGTAAACCATTTGCCATCTTTTTTCTTTAAACGGACAGCCATAGCATCCGCATCCTTATCACTTTTGTCACTCTTATCATCTTGGGCGTGTTGTTCAATTAATAAATGATCCACATGAGCCTTGTCAAAGGCGAGTACCGTTTGATGATTTGAATGCGAGTTAAGTGTACTGCCTCCCATGTGACTAATAATAACAAAGATGAACTGAGCAATGGCAGCTGCAGCCAACAGGTAAATCATTTTATTTATATTTTTCATTGAAATGCCTCCTTATATCTGAGTCAGAATAGTGTCGTAATGCGCTAGTTTTTTGCGTTTTAGCGAACGTCGCCATAGCGCAACACCGATAAGACTTGCAATGGCGAGTGCATAGTTTAGGTATTCCCAAAATAATTGATTACGATGCTCCATTGGCTTTAGTAAACGAGCAAATTGCGCGCGACTACGAATAGCCATCAAGCCATTATTATCCAGCGACCAATCAATAGCATTTTGCATAAACTCTAAGGGACGTGTGTAATGACTGCCTTGACCTTGGGAAGCGAGACTAATCACTTCATCCGTTGCAAAGTTATTACTAGCAATAAGGATAATACGTGCCGAATCCGAAGAGCGTTCGATAATGCTACTGACAATTGTTTTCTCATCTGCTTTATCGGTTTTCTGCTCAGTTGTTTTATCAGCGTCATCTTTATCGTCTGTTTTTGCTGTTTCGTCTTTCGCTTTCTCTTTGGTTTTCTCTTCCTTTTTCTTGTCTAATAAGGGCGTTTCCTTACCCTTGAAGAAGGATTCAAAGCGCCCTTTTACTGCAACCGCCAAAAGCTGTGGAGCTCGCTGATCTTCTGGGCGGAATCCTGTATCAGGATAACGACGGTACTCGGGTAAGACATTCAAATCACTCGATGTCCAACTTTCAGTAGAAGAATGGACAAGTTCAATGATGTTACGCTCCTTATTTTTGTCCGTATCAACCGTTACAGGCGATGCCCAGTTCAAAGTTAACTGACCTAATGAAGCCGTCATAGGATTATCCTTATTTAAGCCTGCTTCACGAACATCAGGAAAATGAGGATAAGGCATCATTTTAATCTCTCGTACCGACATAGGGCCTAATTGACGGCGCACTGGCACAGGTAAGGATGCATTTTGCGGATCAAGCACCATACTATCAGCCAGTGTTAAACCGTTATGTTTAAGCCAGTCTTCGAGTCCAGAATGATTTTTTGAGGCATTCAATGAATCGGAAATCGCCACATCAAAAGCACCACTGGCAATCACCACCGAACCCCCTTTCATTAAAAATTGGTCAATAGCAAACAGTTGTTTTTGATCCAGATCTTTAGGGGATAATAACAGCAACATATCGGCATCCGCAGGCACATGACCATCTTTCAAGTCTGTTTCACGCAGACGTACATTTTCAGCCAGCGCATCGCGTAACTCATCATAATGTTTGCCACTGTTTGGCATTTGCATTCTCATCATTGGATTCATCGCTGGTTCGGGTGGCGTTACAATAGCAACCGTTTTCAAATAGCCAGGAGCCATACGTTGTACAGCAGCTTGAATAGACTTTTTCAATGAAGCAGCATCAAGTTCTGCGGGTAAAGGAACTTGAATCATTTCCCCTTGCCCTTGTAATACCATGTAAAACCAAAATGGTTTTGGGTCAAATAAGCTGGCAATTTGTTTAGAAAAACCATAATCATCATGTAATTTTTTAGCAAGCTGACCGCCATTCGCTTCGGGGTCAGCAATATCGACCTTAAATTTTCCTCCCGATTCTTTTTGAATCGTTTGCAACGTGGTTTTCAGTGCTTTACTTAACGTAGCCAGTGTTTTGGGTAACTTTTCCTCATCGGAAAGATAGGCATGGAAAGTGACAGGTTTTTGTAGCTCAGCAAAGACATCACCTCCCGCTTGATAGGCATTGGCAACCTTACGAATGGCCTGAGTGATGGCATATTCGGGATTATTCAATAGCACTTCAGGTTCACCTTCACCGCTGGACTTAATCTCAATTAAATCTTCAAAGGACAGCGTTTCATATTGATCACCATAAGCAATCACTAGATTAAAATAAGAGTTAACGACGCCCGATTGATAACGGCTTGCCATCCGAAACGGTACAGGACGAATCCCATATTTTTCAGCTGCTTCTTGCTCTAATGCTTGATCAGTATGCGGATCAACAAACTCTACCGTTACATTATCCCCCCCCGCTACTTTATATTCTTTCAGCATGTCTTTAATTTGCGGTACTAAGGGTTCTAGCAAGGGGTGACTTTTTTCCGAAAAATAGCCTCTAATCAATAACGGTTCTTGCATTTGCTGTACATACTGCTTTGTTGTCGCCGAGAGTGAATAAATATTTCCTTGTGTGAGGTCAATACGCGCCCAACCAATAGGATTTAACCACATATTAGCTAAAACAAAATTAGCAATCGCTAAACCTGTCAACCAGCCCCATTGCTTATGAGCAGGACGGGTTTTATTCCCTGCCCAGCGTAATCGCTCCAATGTCAATAGATTCAACGCAAGGAAAATACCCACTATAGATAAGTAATAATAAAGATCACGAATATCTAGTACACCACGCGTAATAGAATCAAAACGTGAACCACTACCAAGTAATGCCATGATACTTCCGACAGAATGACCAAATAATGTTGTCAGTGTGGATGAACCAAGCAAATAGAATATACCTGCAACCGCAACAGTTAAAATCAGTGCCACAATGGGATTATCAGTGCGCGCACTCATATAAAGTCCAATGGCAATATAAGCGGCTGCCAAAAATAGGCTCGCCAAATAACCACCGAATACAGGTCCCCAGTCTAATGGACCTAAGAAGGCAATACTGATTGCTAAAGGTAAAGTTAATGCTAGCGCAAGTGCTACCAGTGCAAGACTTGCTAAAAACTTACCCATCACTAATTGTAAAGGTGAGATAGGAGCAGTTAATAGATTTTCTAACGTCCCCGCGCGACGTTCCTCTGACCAGCTCCGCATGGTTAGCGCAGCCACTAAGAAAATCAGCAAAATGGGCATCCACTGAAACAAGGGTTTCATATCAGCAAGATTGCGTGCAAAAAAGGCTTCTGCCCAAAAAAAGATAAAGAGGTTGATGATTAAGAATCCCCCAAGAAACAACCAAGCAGCGGGAGAAGCAAAGAAGCCATTAAACTCTTTGTGGAAAATAGTGAGTAGAGATTTCATTTAAGCGACCTCCTGTTGTGTTTGAGATTGTTTTTTATCAGGAATGGTAGAGGTAGAAGTCGTCAGTTGTGCAAGTTCTGCATCAAGGTTGGCATTCACTTCAGCAAACACGCTTTCAAGATTACGCACTTCACTTTGTAAGCCATATAATTGATCACCTGCCTCAACAATCGCAGTAGCAATAGCAGGTGCAACATCAGCCGATGCCTCAAGCAAATAATGCGTGTGTTCATTTTCTGATGAGATACTTTGTAGCGATTCGACACCACTAATCTTTTTCAGATAATCAGCAGCTTGAGCATTGTCTAATATGACACGCAACTGATGTCCAGCCTGCAATTCATCGAGGGTTGCATCAACGACCAACTTACCCGCACGCATAATTAACACGCGTTCACAGACTGCCTGAACTTCTTGTAAAATATGAGTGGAAATGATAACAGTTGCTGACTGAGCTAATTCAGCAATTAAAGAACGCATTTGGCTAATTTGCGTTGGGTCAAGACCATTAGTAGGCTCATCTAAGATAATAATATCAGGATCATGCAAAATAGCTTGGGCAACCCCCACACGTTGACGATAACCGCGTGATAGTTTTTGAATGGTTTGGGTAGCCTTTTCTTTAAGCGCCGTTCTGCGAATGGCACGAGCAACCGCTTTTTGAATCTCAGCTTCAGGGACATTATGCAAATGTGCCTGAAACTCAAGATAATCAATGACGGTCATTTCAGACCAGACAGGACAGTTTTCAGGTAAATACCCTATTCTTTGCTGAATCTGTGCGGTATTTTCGCCGATTTTTAAATCATCAATATGGATGGAGCCAGAGGTCGGTTCCAAAAAGCCTGTTATCATTTTCATAATAGTCGTTTTGCCCGCGCCATTGTGACCGAGCAAACCAACGACTTCGCCGCGTTGGATTGTAGAGGAAACCTTATCCACTGCTTTAAAGTCGCCATAATGACGACTGAGGTTGTCAATTTTTATCATTTTTACCCCTCCTATAGTGACTAATCAATTTGAGGAGGGGATTCTGACAAAAATAACCTTTCATGTGAATTACATAAAGGTTAAAAAAATTTAACGTTTATGTGAATTAAGCGGACAGAGGAATTTTACCTTTTGTGCAAGAAGAAGGGATGATTTTTTTTGCTGATGTTCCTTGTTGTTTAATAATATTTGCTAGTTGAGTTTTTGTATCTTGTGTCAGTGGTATAAGACGCTTACTCGCTTTTTCTAGTATTGTTATCATATGTCTATTCTTTTCATTGTCTTGTGTCAGCTTTTTAAGGGTGATACTTAATTTATGATGTTGATCATTGATGTGATTTTTTATCTCATTAGTATCTTTTTTTATTTTTCTTATAATATTTTCTTCTAGATATTTTTTATGGTATCCCTCAATGGAACTTGTATACTCATGCATATCTTCTTGAATGTGTTTTTTAATTTTTTTTATGTTTATCTCAAATTGTTTTATTTCTTGTTGATGTATTTTTTTTCCCCATGATGCATTGAGTTTATTGAGGATTTTATTGTTGATGTAGGATCTATGCCGCATTATTTTTTTTTCTTCAATGCCTATAGATATAAGGTTTTTTATTTGTAAGGATTCGATATGTTTTTTACAAATAAATTTTGGCAAAATGAAAGTTCCATAAGCAGACATTGACTTGTTTTTTATTGCTTTATTGAGTGATTTTTTGAATTCATTATCAAAAATAGCGTTTA
>DRMA01000051.1 GCA_011375245.1 Thiothrix sp.
AACATACCAATGGCAATCGCTAAGCCTCCCAGTGACATCAGGTTGGCAGAAATTTCCCAGTACACCATTAGCATTAATGCCAAACCGATAGAAATCGGTACGGATATTGCTACTAATAAAGTCGCTCTGAGATTGAGCAAAAACAACATTAACACCACGACAATCAGCACAAAGGCAATGGCTAAGGCTTGGGTGACGGTATTGACCGCATTTTCAACCAGTTCCGACTGATCATAAAACGGGCTAATGATCACACCTTCGGGCAATGCCGCTTGTATCACAGGCAAGCGTTCTTTAATGCCTTTAATGGTGGCATTGGTATTAGAACCAATGCGTTTGAGCACCACACCGACGACAACTTCGCCTAATGCTTCGGGCTTGCCATTCGCATCACGGTGGGTCATATTAACCGCCCCTTGGCGAATTTCTGCACCAAAGGCAACCGTTGCCACATCCGCTACCCGTACCACCGTACCATCGACGGTTTTTAGTGGGATATTGCGAATATCGCTTAATCCTTTTTCATCACTGCGAATCCAACCAACACCACGAATGACTAATTGTTCATTATAACGATCTAGATACCAGCCACCCGCATTACGGTTATTATCTTCAATACTTTCAACAATATCGCTGCTGGTTAAACCATAAGCCAGTAAGCGTTCGGGATTGATTTGTACTTGGTATTGACGCACTTCACCGCCAAAGGACAGCACCTCAGTAACGCCGTCAACGGGCATAAGTAACAGTTTCACCACCCAGTCATTGAGGCTACGCAATGCAATGGTGTCATAGTCCGTATCGGTACTTGTTGTACGCAACATATAGAGAAAAACCTGTCCTAAGCCTGAGGTATTCGGCCCAATTTCAGGCGAACCTACGCCTGAGGGAATGTCGTCCTTGGCAACTTGTAGGCGCTCAAAGACCAGTTGACGCGCAAAGTAAATATCCGTGCCTTCTTTAAACACCACCGTAATCCCTGAAAGCCCTGTTTTTGAAATAGAACGGACTTCTTCCACATCGGGCAAGGCATACATCACCGCCTCGATAGGAAAGGTAATTAATTGTTCGACTTCTTCAGCCGCTAAACCTTGCGCTTCGGTATTAATTTGTACCTGTACATTGGTCACATCGGGAAAGGCATCAAGATTCAGTTTGGGCAGTATCATGGTGCCGCCAACGAGGGTTGCCAGCAGCGCTAACACCACTAGCAGGCGATTTTTTATGCCAATGTCTATCATTGTATTCAGCATGAGATCAACTCCTTGTGCTTAGTGATTGTGTATTTCAAAGCCGCCTTTCGCTAGCTCTGATTGCAAGGCAAACGTGCCTTTGCTGACAATGGTTGTGCCGCTTTTAAGGCCGCTGATAATGACGCGATCACCTACGTTTTCGACGATTTCAACTTCTTTTGGCTCAAAACGTCCTGCTGCGACTTCAACAAATAACACCCAATCACCATCTGAACCACGCAAAACAGCTTCTGCGGGTATACTCATGACGGAACGTGTTTTTTTACTACTGATAAAGGTTTTAACAAATTGACCAGGATAAAGCGTGCTACCTGCACTGTTTATCTCAATACGCACGGGTAAGGTGCGGGTTTTTTCATTAATAACCCGACCTATATTAATCACCTCGCCCCGTAAGGTTCTTTTGTCAATAGGCAGGCTTACGCGTGATCCTTTGGTAATTTTGCGGGCATCTTGAGGCTTGATATTGGCTTCAATCCATAAATGATCAAGGTCACTGATTTCGATAAGTACATCTTCAGGGTTGACCACTTGTCCAAGCACAAAATCATCACTAATGATCGTCCCCGCTTGTTCAGCACGTAATTCAAAGTGCTTTTGTACCGCTTTACTCCCTGATGTTAATAAGCCTTTGACTTGTGCTTGGCTTTTTCCATAGGCTCTTACTTTCGCTTCGGCTTGTTCTTTAGCGATTCTTGCTTCGGTATATCGCTTCCCTGAGACGGCATCACGCCCTAATGAACGAATGCGTTCCCATGTGGCATTGGCAGCGGCAAGTTCGCCTTTTGCTTCGGCAATACTGGCAGCAAATTCTGCAGAACTTGCTGCAAGACCTGCGGTTGCTAGCATATTGGCCGAGATATCCGTGGTGGCAATGGTGTGTAGGGTGACTAATAACTGTCCTTTTTCCACCTTATCGCCCAAACGAACATGTCGTTTTTCAACCCGTGTCGTTATCGTTGGTGAGACTTTGATGGTTTTATATTGATTAAGTTTGACTTCACTTAATGCCGATATTTGGTCACTCATACGCTGTTTTTTCACCCGCATGGTTTTAATGCCTGCTTGTTTTATTTGTGCTGGAGTGAGTTCGACATCGGAGGGTGCTTCTTCGTCGTGACCTCCGTGTCCACCGCCACCGTGTCCGTGACCATCATCTTTTTCATCATGTTTGTCTTTGCCTTTTTCTTTAGGTTTTTCTTCACCATGATCATGACCATCATGTTTACCCTTGCCTGCTGTTTTATCTTCATCCCCATGTTCTGCATGACCTTGATGATCGTGTTTTTCTGCTAACAGTGAGGAAGCTGAAAAAAACAGTCCCCCCATCAGCAATACACTCGAAAAACCCAATAGCATTTTCTTTAACGTTATCATTGTTTATTTCCTAAATTATTTGATAGACCCATTAAGCCATTGTTTGAGTTGGTTACTTGTTGCTAACCAGTTAAACCAGCTTTTCCAGATATTGCCTTTTAATTCAACATTGTTAAGTTCAGCCTCACGAATTTGATTAAGCTGTACAAAATAATCAGAGGTACTTAACTCGCCCGCTTTCCATAAACGTAATAACAACTGGCTTTGTTTTTGTAGACTGCTACCTGCAATGCTCTGCCACGATTTCCAACCTGAATAGGTCAATTGATGCGTTTGTGCTGCGGATTGTAAGCGGGTTTTGAGTTGGTGTTTGGTATTGGCTAACAAACTTTCAGCTTGTTGCAGATTTGCCTTCGCCTCATCGACTTCGGCGCGGAAATTATTGCGGATATTTAACGGAATAGAGACGGTAAAACCAATAACGGCTTCACTATTTTCAGCCCCCCCTTTTACGCCAACAGTCGGATCGGCTTTTTGTTCGCGAACGCGTAGACGCATCGTATTACGTGCAACAGCAACACGCGTTGCTGCGGCTTTAAGCGTGGGTAAGTTATTTAAAATGCGTTGATAATTAAGCGTGGCAGGTTGGATAGCAGGTGGTGCATAAGGTAAAGACGGCCAACGTTTACGGCTAACTCCCGCAACGGCGGCTAAGGTTTGTGCTTTTGCTGCCAGTTCCGTTTTAGCACGGTCAAGCGTTAGCTGGGTTTGAGTTTGGTTTAAACGAATCTGTTCTAAGTCGAGTTTACTAATGTCTCCTGCGTTATAGCGTCGCATGGCCTGTGAAAAGACTTGTTGGGTCAGCGACAAACGTTTTGTATGTGCCTGCGTGATTTCTCGTTGTATATGATAATCGGCTAAAGACGATAAAATCCTTGCTATTAACTGTTGCCGTGTGGCTTCTGCTTCATAGCGTGTTGCTTGTTGTTCAACCGTAGCAATATTTTTTCGCGCTGAACGTTTATCATGCCAGTCAATAGTTTGATTAAGACCCACCGTCGCAATATCGACGTTGTTACTAGTAAATCCTGTGCGTTCGGCATCGAATTCAACTTCAGGATTATACAACGGTTGCGAGGCTGCACGGGTTCTGGCGGCAGCCGCTGCTGTGCTCGCTTGACTTGCTTGTAATAGCGGATGTTGTTTTTCTAACTGTGTAACAAAAACGGATAGCGTCCTAAGCGTTGAAGCTTGGGATTGTGCTGCGAATGTGCTGGGAATGATCATTAAAGATGATAAAACCAACACCGTACTAAAAACACGGTGGCGTGTTTTTGTAAGAGGTATTGCTTGCATGGTGTACCTAAAAACTCAATTAATATGTAATGGGTAACCTTATTGATTAAGCACAGCGCATAAGTAGATGATCAGCATTATTTTAACAAATAGAGCATAACTTCGTAGGGTGGATAAGGCACGCCATCCACCAGGCCACGTAGCCATGCGGCGGATGGCGTACCTTATCCGCCCTACAACGTCTACAACATCTTGATTATTTTGTTAAAATATTTTTGCTGGTGGTCTTATCCTCACACATCAGCACAACTTCGTAGAATGGATAAGGCACGCCATCCACCAGGCTACGTAGCCATGCGGCGGATGGCGTACCTTATCCGCCCTACAACGTCTACAACATCTTGATTATTTTGTTAAAATATTTTTGCTGGTGGTCTTATACCCACACACATCAGTATTCACTGCATTATAAATAAGGTTAATAAAATCATGCCCCTGAACGGGCTGTTTTACATTAGGTTTTAGGAGGTCTAAGTGGGGGTTTTTGAGGATGGATAAAAACGGAGGTTACTGATGAAGCAACAACAATAAGCTGGTTTGGTGTGTCAGTGAGTGTATTAAAGGCGATTAAACCCGCTGTATGTGCTTGATTGTGTGAACAATGACCACCCGCATCAAGGCAAACACCTTGTTCAGTATCCGTAGCATCGTGAGAGGAAAAATCCGCGTTTATGCTGTATTCGGATGTTTGCTCATTATCATGGCAAACAGACACGTCCATAGCCACGGTACTGTGAGTGAAGAGTATAAGTAATATTAATAAATGGCTAGTAAGTCGCGTCATAACTTTTAATACTAATGAAATGGTTGTTCGATTTCAATCATTTTAGTAGTGAGTGGTTGGCGAAGGTATCGTGTGATGTTCATCAATCGTTAAAAATGAAAACGCGTACTAATCAAGTAGCGTAATTCATTGTCATTATTTAAATCTTTAACAACCCCCCCTTCAAACACCCATTTTGCTTGTACCCATTGCAAGCCTATTGTTGCTTGGTGCGTTATGTTATTGCCTTCTTGCCAACGTCCATTCAATTCGATAACACTGTTTATTTCAGTGACTGTACCCCAGTCAGGACGTTCTATAGGTAAAAGGCGATATTGCCACGAGAGATCATAACGCCCGCTATCTTTCCTATTACTTGTACCTAATTGGTATAAAACATCCGCATCAACCTCATGGCGCTGGTGAAATTGTGTGTAAACAAACCCCGTTTGTAGTGCCACATCACGTTCTTTTTTGGTGGGTATTATTGCACCACCGAGTAAAGCGAAGCGTTTAGTACCTGCATAACGATCTTGTTGCTTGACGATCTGCCGATACAAGACAGAAACATCTCCTTGTCGATCCTTTCCTGCTGGAGACAATCGGTACGGTATACCAACGAGCAACGTTTGTTTTGCACTCATACCGTATGCGGCGCTGCTTATTAAGGTATCAGTATCAGCATCTTGAGCATGTTCCACCGAAAAGCGTACTACAGTCCCCTCCTTCTCAACAGGCAAAGCAACAAAAGAACGCAAGCCCATGCTATAAGCGTTATCAGCACTCAATAAACCAATGCCAATAACGCTTACACAAACAGCAGCAATATAACGAATATGAGCCACTAAACGTTTAGTCATCGGTTTTTTTAGCTTTAATAACCGTTATTTTGGTTGGCGTAAACCCTGCATCCAGCACCGCTTGCTTAATCACCGCCAAACTAGGGGCATTTTCCTGAG
>DRMA01000052.1 GCA_011375245.1 Thiothrix sp.
CATGAAAACCTCATTAAGATTATTCCTATTGATACTACAGGTCAAATTTTTGCTAATCACCATACAGCAAACCATGATGCTGCTCATTTTAACCTAAAAGGTGTAACTAACATTGGTGTTATTGTAAAAGAGGCTTTAGACAATGGAGACATTTTCCCATTAACATTTCGTCTTGGACTTGCTAATGAATCCTCCATATACAAATTTATTGCAGAGAACAACGATCATGTCCATGTAACTGACAACAGAATAACCATCCACATTCCTGAGAAAAATATTCATCTAGTATGCCTATTTAGCACTGAGCAATGTATCGTTAATATTTGGCGAGCTAATTTTGATAATAATCGTCTTGATGATGCTCTTACGGGAAATATGATATTAACTCTTGAGATTGCTAATACACACTATTCCAACACTAATAAATGGATACAGCTTGATGGTAGCGGTAGAAGGTGGACTAAATATAGAACAGAGTCCACTACCACCCACTGAAGTCGCTTGGGTTGTGAAACTCAAGATAATGTTCTTGTAAGAACATAATAGGCGATTAGCTTAAGCTCCTTAAAACGGTAAGCGTTCACAGCGTAATATAAGACCTCGTAGCGGATTAGGCTAAATCACCAATGTGGCACAATAAAAATTATTTTTTATAAATCAATATTTTGCTAAAAATCAATCAATCTATTAATTTTCTTATATCTCTCTCTAGCATAGAGTGATAGGCACGTTGTAATTTCTTTTGCAGATTATCATCGCTCATTAGTTTTCTTCTGTTATATAAATAAATTTATCAAAAACATAAAAGGAATTACCCCGCAAGGCTGTCATGTAGATGACAGCTTGCACTGATAATCGGTAAAACAGACAATCTATTCTGGTTTTGCTTCTGTGGGTGGCGCTACAGGAGATACCATGGGTGCTGTAGGGGCTGCAGGTGTTGGATAACCATAAGGCACAGAAGGATAAGGATAAGGGTAATTTCCTTGCATATAAGGAACACGATTATTCATTGTCATTGATGGGTAATACCCTCCTCCGAATCCATTATTATCGTCATCATCCCAACTATCCATAAACTCTTCCATCCAATACATAGGTGTCCATTCTGGCCAATCACTTTCATCCCAGTAAGGACCATTAGGTCCCATTTTCCATTCACCATTATTACTACTAAAAAAGTTAGCATGAGCGGTAGACGCAAAGAGTGCTAATGCAAAGATTACTAGTATTTTTTTCATAAGATTCTCCATCTCTTGTTATCCTATAATTAATCGTATAATTATTTGTTTTCTTTAGAACTTGTAGTCTCAGATTTTTTCTCAACCGATACTTTTGGCGTTACTGTTGGCTGAGTTTTGGCCATAAAAGCTTGCTGTTGTTTTTGTACCTGCAGATAGTATGCTTGCATTGCCTTACGTTGTGCTTCTTGCTGTTGCTGCACTTGTTGGAAATACAAAGCTTGGGGCGAGGTATAATAGCGACCATATGCAGGGGGCGTATTATTGTAAGGGCTAGGTAGTGGTTGCTGAGCTCGTTGCTGAGGATAAGGGTTATAATACCCATTTCTCCAAGGTCTACTGTAATAATCGTTACCACCATCACTATAACCGTTACCTGTACCATAAACATTACCCGACGAATTGCCTACGGATCGACCATCAGCATCAGCATGACCTGACCAGTCGCCATCACCATCAGCAGACATTTTGGTATCCATATCAGTCCGTCCTTTACCTTTGAAAGTGACTTGGAAATCAACTTCACCATCAGCATCACCTTTACCAGTACCCCAGCCTTTAAAATCACCTCGTCCAGAAGAATCACCCTGACCTCTCCCGCTACTTGCTGCTGATGTATTTCCTGCACTTGATCCTTGTGCTGATCCATTGCTTACACCATCAAGCCAATCAGCATATACGCTATTTGACAAAGACAGGGCAAGGAGGATTGGAAAGGTTATTATGTGTAACTTCATCATATCGTACTCCTTGTATTTAAACGTTTCCTTACAACAGAGGGGAAGAAACGCATCTAAAAGGGGGGGGGATTAACGCTCCTCAGACCCTCTGTCATACTAAATATAGTTCATTAATGGGATATTTTCTGTAAAAGAAAGGTAACACGAGATCCTTATTCATACTGTCACTTAAGTGACATGTTCACGTGAATTTTAAAGTTCGATTGATTCGTTCACTTTCAAGCTTATTGGAGTCACACCAATCACGTATTGTTTGTGGTGTGACTCCTAACTTGATCGCAGCTTGATTAACAGTTAATAATTTTTTATAGATTCACGCTAACAAACTCAGTAACCCTGTGGATTATTTTCTCTCAACTGCTGGCACTGAAACAGGAGTAGCTTTCGCAGCCGCCTGTGCTTTATTATGTGCTTCCGTTAATGCTTTCTGTTTTGCTGCAATTTGTTGTGCCATTAATTCAAACTGTTTACGCATTTTATCCATTTGTGCTTGTTGCTGTTCAAAAGAAAGACCTGAGCCAGCCATTGCACGAGGACGTTGCTGTGGCATCATGCGTGGCTGCATTGGCATCTGATAACCTTGTACGGGTACATAGCCATTACTGCCCCACGGCATATTACGACCATTTCCCCATGGCATATTACTACCATTGCCCCACGGCATATTACCACCATTGCCCCACGGCATATTACCACCATTGCCCCACGGCATATTACCACCATTACCCCAGCCATTATTTCCCCAAGGCATACTTGAGCCATTTCCATTACTGTTATTACTACCTTGCGTATTGCCCTGCATATTACCAGTCGTATTACCTGAACCTGAGCCATCAGCCGCAACAGAACTTGTGGAATTTCCCTGACCATCAGCTGACATTTTACTATCCATATTCGTACGACCTTTTCCTTTAAAATTAACGGAAAAATCTACTTCACCATCAGCATCTCCCTTACCTGTCCCCCAGCCTTTAGCATTTCCTGCAGCATTACCTGTACCTTTACCTGATCCTTGTGATGTACCTTGTGCATTTCCTGCTCCTTGCCCAGAACCTGCAGCATCCGTCGTACCATCCATCATTTCAGCTGATACGGTTCCAGAAAGTGCGAATAACGCAACTGTTGCTATATAGGTTGTAATTTGTAATTTCATGTAAATCTCCTAGGGGGGTCAATTAAAGTAGCGATTATGAGATAAGTATACTCAAGATAGAAGAAAAAACTCACGTTAATGAAAATTATTGATCTTTAACAATAAGCAACATACAATCATATAACTTATGTTGAAGACCCATAATCATCTCATAAATAAGTTTTTACTTATAAACAGTGATAAACAACTTCACTGCCGATTCTAATTTATGCCATGCCTGTTCAATTTCTTCTTTAAGATGTTCCCAAGCTGTTTCTTCAGCATGTTCTAAGTGGTCAAGCTTTTCTATTACAACTTGTTTTAGAGCATGAATCACTTCGATTTGTCCATTAAATTCTGCCTTAGCTTCAGGATCTGTAGCATGATCAGCATTTTCTTTAAGGTCATTAATTGCATTGTCCCAACCATTCAGTTTTTCATGCAATTGCTGTTTATAAGTTTCTTTAGTTATCATTACTTTATCCTCTCATTTTACACATCACGTCAAATTTAAATGAACTGAAATACGCTAACGACTCCTACTCAATAAGAAGCATAACAAATAAAAAACTAGCTCATTACACATACGATATGAGCTAGAAAGGGGGCTGACTTCACTACATGTATTTCTCTAAAAAGGGTCAAATCGTGTCACTAAATATCGTTGACTCCTTACTATTATTTTATGACTTATCATAGATAGTTATTTTAGTTACTAAAACAACTATCTAAGGTATGTTTATAGAATATCATTCAGGCGTTGTCTTGGATGTCACCTAGGTGACATCCAAGTAAAATAAATAATATTTATTGAAAACAAGGAATTATAATGGCAAAAAATAAACTTAGTAAACTCATGTATTTTTTAATAACTATAGGTATATTAGCAATTGGATTAGGAGTAGGACTCGCTGTATTAACGGATAGAGTCGCTAATGGTGACATAGAAGATATTATGCTAATAGCACTACTCATTGCAGGTGGCTTGCTGATTTTAGTGCCCGCAAAAATATATTTGTTCTTTCAGCAAACGCAAAAAAAAATAGAATAGGTATTTTACCTGAACATCTATAGTGTAAAAATAACCCCTTAATAGAGTCAATCCATTAAGCCGCAACAATGAATAGCCTAAGGACAACATAATGGAATATAAAGATTATTACAATATCCTCGGTATCGAACGCAGTGCTCAAAAAGGTGACATTAAACGCGCCTACCGCAAACTCGCACGTAAATATCACCCCGATGTCAGCAAAGAAGATAATGCTGAAGCAAAATTTAAAGAAGTAAATGAAGCCTACGAGGTACTTAAAGACCAAGAAAAACGTGATGCTTATGATCTTCTTGGCGAAAATGGTCAATATGGGCAATACAGTTCAGAAGGCTTTCAGCCCCCCCCTAATTGGCAGGATAATGTTGATTTTAGTTCTGGCGGTTATACTGATAGCAATAAACACGATTTCAGTAGTTTTTTTGCTGATTTATTTGGACACTCTCATGCTGGAGCTTCCCCCTCATCGGGTCAAACATACAATAGTAAAGGTGATAATATCCGCGCCAAAGTCAGCATTGATCTAGAAGACTCGATTAACAATACAACTCGCTCTTTTACCTTACAAATGCCCGAAATGGATGCAAGTGGACAGGTCACCAATCAACAACGCACCCTCAAGGTTAAAATTCCCAAAGGGATTAAAGCAGGACAAACCATCCGTCTTGCTAAGCAGGGTAGTGCAGGAATAGGCGATGCTCCTGCAGGTGATTTATTATTAGAAATTGCCTTTAATGAACACCAAATTTATAAAGTGGATGGCAGCGATATCTACCTCAATCTCCCTGTTACTCCTTGGGAACTGGCGCTAGGTGCAAAAATTAAAATTCCGACACCAACAGGAAAAGTAGGTATTACGATTCCTGCTAATTCACAACAAGGACGAAAATTACGCCTAAAAGGACGCGGTTTACCCAGTAAACAGGCGGGTGATTTTTATGTTGTTTTACAAGTATCCATCCCACCTTCAACAGACCCCAAAGCAAAAATGCTTTATGAGCAAATGCAAAAAGAGCTGGACTACAATCCACGTAGTTATTTATTTTAAGGAGCATTATCATGGCAACACAAGTGATTTTAACGGGCTATATCCTAGAAGACTCGCCAAAATTAAGTTTGATAGAATTATGTGAGCATTGCCACACTCAAAAAAAAGCCATGATCAAACTGGTTGATCATGGCATTATATCTCCCTGCAAAGGACAAACAGTTAGTCAATGGCGCTTTGAAAGTCATTCCCTAATGCGCGCTAATAAAGCACTACAATTGAAACACGATTTAGGCATTAATTTTGCGGGTATTGCCTTAGCACTAGAATTAATGGATGAAATAGATTCTTTAAGAATAGCGCTTCAGTGCAATAATTCAGCACTACAAAAAGCAAGCTAATTAAGACTTGGCTCAAGAGTAGAAAGCATGTACTTAACGATGCTTTCTATTTTTTGGCTTGATTGAATATCACTCCCTCCTTTGACGATCATTCGCCCGTGTCCAGCAATAACATGTTTAACAAGCACCTCAATACCTTGTTTTTTACGTTCATCCCATGCAAGTCCATCACCTAAACGGGGAGCACCATTTCTTCCCGTATTATGACAACTGAAACAGGCTTGACCATAAAACTTCATCCCATTTGCTAATTCTTTTGAACGTTTTACTTGTGCCTTCATTTCAGGGGAATTTTTAATAGCCTCATCAGTGACGGTACTTGTCATATAATCAACCATCAACCCCACCATTTCACGAGACTTAATATCGCGTGTTGCCTTAGGGAGCATAAAGCCTTTGCCTTCAATCACACTATCAATCAAAGCATCTCTACCCAGCTTGAGTCTATCTTCCCAATCAGGCTCATAGCCCAGCATAGGCGCACCACGTTGACCATATTCATGACAGCGGTAACAGTTCTGATAATAAGTCTTTCGACCTAGTTCTAACTTCGCCTCTTTTTCATTCACTTTATCAACGTTTTCTGCAAAGCCAACGAAAGGAACGCACAGCAAACATAAACTCCAACAAACACTTATTATTTTCTTCATTTTTTCATTCCTAAAAGGTGGGATTGGGTCAATTCTTCAGTCTTTAAAGCGAGCATCATCGTGAAGCGGGACAACGAGTAATTCACAGCGCGCATGATCAAGTACATAACGAGGTATAGAACCAAGTCGTTTAGATAAGCCTTTTTTCTTTGTCGCTCCAAACACAACTAAATCGGTATTTTGGGCTTCGAGAAACGATAAAATAGTTGAATTTGGGTTACCAATAAGCACTTCTGCCCTAAGCGGAAAACCACTCTTAAGACTAGCTATAAACACATTCATCTGCTCTTCTGCATGAGCTATTTGTCGCTTATCGTCATAATCAAGCGAAGCAAGATCATAATAAGGGTAGGCAACCATACTATCGTGATAATAAGGCAGCACAATAGCTTCTTGAGAAATATGCAACAATGTCACTTCAGCACCATCCTGTTTTGCTAGTCTAACCGCACGTTTGACCGCATGTTTTGATGGTAATGAAAAATCAACAGGGACAACTATTTTTTTATAAATATCTATTTGCTCTGCTAACGCTTTAAGCTTTTCCTTTTCACGCAACCAATCCCATGCATTTTGTAAATTTTCCCGATCAAAATAACGTATTTCTCCATCGTTTAATGCTACAAAAGGCTTTGCCATAACAGCCATCCAGTGCTCCCACGCCTTATCTCCCACAATGGCAATTCGTTGAAAATCGCTTAAATGCTTTAATGCTTTAATGCAAAGTTGAAATCATCTTTAACAGCTTCTATTTCCCAACCAGAAAAATTATCTAATTCAAAAAATACCGAAGCCTTGCCACATTCGCTAATTTTCTTCTCAAGTTGTGGTAAAATGCTTGATAATCCTCATAGGTTAATTTCCCTAAAGCACGAATAGCAAGGATATGACTGTCAGACATTGGAGTCAACTACCACCCACTGAAGTGAGTGGCTTGGGTTGTGAAACTCAAGATATTGTTCTTTAAGAATATAATAGGTGATTAGCCTAAGCTCCTTGAGAGCTACGTTGTTTTTGTCATAATACCCTTGGATGCCTCCCTAGTCTAAGGCTCTATTTTTTAGTATTAAAAGACCCCAACAGGTCGGTGTAC
>DRMA01000053.1 GCA_011375245.1 Thiothrix sp.
CCGATGATACTCCTTCAGATGTTCTGTTTTATATTCCCGTCACTAAGACATGGCTTGTTCAAGTGGTATTGGAACTCGTTTTAGTCTGCCATTCGTCTTTTAGGGGGGTTATTGTTTTTTTTAGAGATATTTTTGATTATAAAATTGGGCTAGGCACGATTCATAATATTGTTCAGAATGCTATTGTAACCGCACAGGATCTACAAAAAAATGAAGATTTATCACCGATAAAAGCAGCGGCTAATGATGAAATATTTCAGGGGAATCAACCTGTTTTAGCAGGTGTTTGCCTCGATTCTACCTATGCTTATATGCTGTCAAAGGAGGCACATCGTGATGCAACGACATGGGGTGTTCATTTGTTGGATTGCAAGGATAAAGGATTTTATCCTGATTACACGATTTGTGATGGTGGCAAAGGAATGCGAGCAGGACAGCGTGAAGCCATGCCAGATGTTCCCTGTAATGGAGATGTCTTTCATATTGAAATGGAAATAGGAAAAATATCTCGCAAGTTGAAAAACAAGGCTTATCGAATGATTAAAGAATCGGATAAGTTGAATAAAGCGATGCTGGGAAAAAAGAAGCCCTCAATAGAAGCACTTGAAAAAGCAATGAAAAAAGAAAAGGAAGCGATTGAATGCGTTGATGATTTTCAGATTATTCAGCAATGGATACAACATGACCTATTGGAACTTAATGGATTGAGTCAAGAAACACGTCATGAATGCTATGATTTCATTGTCACAGAATTACAGCACTTGGAAGTCAACGCCACTTATGATATTCGTCCCATTCGCGTCGCTCTACAAAAGCAAAAGGCTGATTTACTCGGCTTTGCTATTCGTTTAGATGATGATCTATGGGGCATTGTTCTTGAGCATAAACAGAGCATTGATCGAATACGGGAAGTCGCAACCTTACAGAAAATGTCTTCTAAAACATCCCTCTACTGGGAAAAATACGCCACATTACAAAGTGCTTTGGGAATCTCTTTTAGAGCCATCATGAAAGCCATTGCACAGTGGCGAAGAGGATTTCATCGTGCCAGTTCTTTGGTTGAAAATTTGAATAGCCGATTACGTCAATACTTCTTTCTACGCCGACAGATTGGGGGTGGCTATCTGGATTTACTTCGCTTTTACTTCAACCACCGTGTTTATGAGCGGAGTCAGCGTCCTGAAAGAACAGGACGCTCTCCTGCTGAATTAATGACAGGTAAAAAGCACCCACATTGGCTTGAGATGCTCGGTTTTACACGGTTTAAAAAACCAATCTCCCACTAAAAACGCTATTACTCGTTAAGATTTTTTATTTTTTCTTCGCAAGATGAGGAAAGTATTCTTGTGCCTGTGTTACCTAAAATCAGGCTATTTTGAACCATGCCGAATTATTGAGTAACTTGGAACAACAAAAGGGGGCGATGATTTTTTGGATAAAGAACGACGCTTTTTAGCGTCTTATTTCAATTAACAATTCAGTCTGCAAGAATACGCCCCACTATTTCCACGGATAACTGTCGCAATAACTCACTCAAGCTTGCCGCATAACTGGCATAACCACTGCCTTTCACCATAACGCTATACTGTGAATGTTCTGCCAGCTTATCCTTTCCTGCATTGGCAACACGTAACCACCAACGCGCCTTTAATATGGCTTTCCCGCCTAACTCACCATCCAGTTGTTGGATTTTAATACGAACTTGGTAATCAGGCTTAAAATGCTGTTTCCATGGAAAATGCTCAACCTGTTTGGTGCCTAACAAGTTTGCTAGATTATCCGCAACCACTTGTGTCACATCTTCCTTTAACGAGCCACCCCATTGATGTTCTTCAGCCATTTTAATTTCATGCTGATTTTTGCGGGTAATAATTTGTGGATGCTTCAGCAGGCGTGGCAACTTTACTGGACCAATCCCCAGCCGTAGTTGCTGAGTACTGAGCGGTTTAGCCTCTGCAAGTGCTGACAATGCGTAAAAACGGGTTGTATCCCCTCCCGTAATACTTGAACACCCTGTTAGCACTACCACCATAAGCAACGAGGTAACTATCATCAATGTTTTAAACGTGCTGTATGCTTTCATCAGTGCTTCCTATTTTCCTAGCAAAAGTGCATTGGGTTTGCGTTGAATAGTATCAGCTAACACGGAGAAAGAATTAGCTGCCTCACTCACCTCTTCCAACAATAAACGCAATTCATATTGCATTGCTGAATCTTCGCCCAACGTATTATTGGCCGTTTTAAGGGTTTTACGGGCATCACCTAATGCACCATCCATTTTTGCCATCACCTGCTTCATCTGCTTGGTAAGTGGCACGGTTTCTTTATTTAACTTACCTGATATCGCATGAGTATTTTTTAACGTTCCTGAAAGCTCATCCAGTGAAGCAACTAATTGAGGGCGAACTTCAACTAATAAATTATTCACATTAGTTAAAATATCCGCCAGCTTCTTGGTTGATTTACTAATATTAGGTGAATTCATTAACTTACGTGCATCACTAATACCTAGTCGAACCTGTGTCACAATT
Source organism: Thiothrix sp. (assembly GCA_011375245.1). Classification (GTDB taxonomy): domain Bacteria; phylum Pseudomonadota; class Gammaproteobacteria; order Thiotrichales; family Thiotrichaceae; genus HyVt-477. The sequence goes on from DRMA01000053.1 coordinate 2,532, forward strand.
TCAGCGGCACTACTTGCCAGTTTATCCGTCAAGCCTTCCACCGTTGGAATTTCGGGATAACCCAAGTCATTATTACTTAACATTGTTACCCGTTTTGCTGCTTCTTCTTTAGCAAAAACCAGCGAGACGACTTTCGTACCTAAAATAAAATTTGAGGTTGATAATTGTCCACGCCACCCTTTTTTAACCAAGCGTTTAATCACCGCTTTGGCATCATCCTTATTACTTTCAAACGATAGCTTATCAACATACAGTGACACTAGAACAGGAATCTTTAAATCACCACTTTTATCATCAATTTTTAACTGGATATCTTCCACCTTACCAACTTTAATGCCCTGATATTCCACAATAGAATTAACACTTAACCCCGTTACACTCCCAGAAAAATGCATCAAATAATAAATAAGTTCGCCTTGGTTTTTCTCCTGTGCATCTTCATGACTGGCATAAAGCGGAAAAGTCATACCATCAATCACAGGTAAACTTTCCATCTGGTTCTGGGGTGTCTCAAAGGCTAAGCCCCCCACTAATAATGAAACAAGAGACTCCATCCGCGCGGTCATTTCACCTGTGGCTGAAAGCTTGACATCAATACCACTCACATTCCAAAAACGAGTATTGCGTTTAATCATTTTATCGTAAGGTGCATAGACAAAAATGGTCATATTCACCGTATCATTATCATCATTTAGCGTGTAACGTATCACCTCACCCACGGTAATTTGTCGATAATAAACAGGCGAGCCTACATCAACAGAGCCTAATTTATTGGCCTGTAATACAAACTGACTGCCACTGGAATAGGAGGTAATCTGTGGTGGCTCTTCTAAGCCTTTATACACTTTTTTAGCCTCACTGGGTTTACCTGGATCCATGCCAATATAAATCCCTGACAATAATGTCGTCAAACCACTAATCCCTTTCATCGTAACCCGTGGACGTACTACCCAAAAAGAAGTTTCCTCACCAAGATGCTGTGCCATTGAGGGGACAATTTCAACAGTAACTAATACCTTCTTCAAACTACTATCAAGCTTCACATTAGTTACCTTACCCACCGTTACGTCTTTATAACGCACAGGGGTTTTTTTTATTTCAATGCCCTCTGCCTTATCAAAGGTCAGCACAATTTCTTGACCTTTTTCACTGTAAACCTTATAGACCAACCAACCACCAACCAATGCAGCAATTAAGGGAATAAACCAGATAAATGAAAAACGCGATTGTTGCTCAATCTGAGCCATTTGCATGTCAGACACATTAGGCAAGTTTTGCGACTGAAAAGGCTTATCCATGAGACTTATCCTTATTTTCCATATTTTCTGTATTTTTTGTATTGTCCGTTTCCATTGCATCCCAAATCAGTCGTGGGTCAAACGTATGCGCAGCAAACATGGTTAATACCACCACCACCGCAAAAGATAATGCACCAAGCCCCGCATCAACCGAGGCAATATTCCCAAACTGAACTAATGCCACTAAAATAGCCACCACAAAAATATCAACCATCGACCAACGCCCCACAAATTCGGTAATATGAAACAACTTTTTACGTTCAATCGGTCGCCAATGCGAGCGAAAATGAACACTGAGTAACAACCCTGCCATAACTAATAATTTTAAGAAGGGAATAACAATACTGGCAACAAAAACAATCAGTGCCAACGGCCACATTCCGCCCTCAATAAGATGAATAATACCCTGCATAATCGTATCAGGCTGCCCAGTGCCTAAATATGTCACATTCATAATCGGTAAAATATTTGCTGGAATATACATAAATGCTGCTGCAAGCAATAACGCCCATGTTTTACTCAAGCTATTAGGAATACGTGACTGTAAATGCGCCTGACAACAAGGACAACGTAAAACATTTTTGTGATGCTTTCTTGTTATGGGTAATGATGCAGGTAAACGTGAAACGGTATGGCAATGTTTACACCCAATTAGCCCAAGGGTGAGTGCACTTGCAGATTCTCGCACAAAAGTGCGGTCAATAGATGTCATGGATGATGCCCGTCAGGATGCCAGATAGTATTGGAGTTTAAAGAAAGACTTAAGAAAGATAATACAATAATCAGGCAAATGAATGAATATAAAGAGACTCCCATAATAATATCCGCTAAATCGCCTAACTTAACCCCTGCGACTAAAATGGCTAACATAAATACTTCTAACATTCCCCATATCTCAGTACTGTGTAAAAAGCGAAATAAAGATGCCGTAACGGGAGTTTGATAGTGCAATTTAGTCACAATCAACACAAATAAAGTTCCCAGCAAGCTTATCGCAGGAAAAATAAACGTGGTAAATAAAACCAGTAATGCCAACCATGGGCGATCTCGGTTATAAAGTTCTATACTTGCTGAAAGCAACGTTCCATCATAGGCAATGCCTTGTGCCTTGAGTGATAATAATGGAAAAAGATTCGATAAAATAAACAGAATAATCCCCGTCAATACCAATGCAAGGCTACGGTTTAGTGAGTTTTTTTTCCGTGTTTCTAACACACTATGACAACGTAAACAGTGTGCAGCCTCATTATCACGCAGCTTTGGTACTGCTTGTACAAGGTCGCAATCTTGACAGACACGTAAGAACGTTTCAGGTTGAGATTGGGATTGAGGTCGCTCGCCTTGTTGCATAATAAATAAATTATCCTATTGGGATGATAATTAATGATAATGACTAGGAATGTTAATAGTGGCTGAAATAATGGCTAACTACAAGAGTATTAACATAATTATCTGCACATCTCTATAAAGATCACTGAATAAATATTGCTAAAAAAACGTACTAAAAAACCCGAATAGCATTGCATTAACTATTATAGAATTAAAACAATAAAATGGAATATTAAGAGGTAAAAACGATGGGAGAAGAAGCTGAATTTAAACAATGCTTTGGTACATTTGATGACAGTAACCCAGCAAAAAGCTGTAGGGACTGTAGTAATAGCGGTCAATGTGAAAGCTATAAACCAATACTCGAAAAACACAAAACATCCGCAGCAGAACAAGCAGTTGATGCATATATCCATGAAGAAACCGAACACAGACATCAACAAAATAGCAAGGTTGTTGGCTATACCATTACACTTGGCATACTTGCTCTGGTTTTTTGGCAGGTGATGAAAGAATTATAATTTATTGCAATTGCTTCCATCATAAGTATGGAAGCAATTACCAACCAACTGCTATTTCAAATGCGCCTTAATCCCCAACGGGTCATTAGGATCAATACCCTCCATCAACGGCAAACCACGCACAGGATTCGTACATTGATAAACTAACCCAAGCCAATTACTCACAATCGCAGACCCCGTATCGTGCCATGTATTATGTAAACGGGGTGTAATCAACATCTCAGGAAACATTGGCATAGGATCGCCCCGCTCTTTACACACTAGCAAACGCTGCTGATACTCATCACAAATCGCTTTGACAACAGTATCAAAATAATGAGTTGGAAAAGGCGGATAGCTGCTATTTACGCCTTGATAAAACAGTATGACTTCACGCTTATATTCTTTTAATAAACTAATCGCATCATATTCAGGGTGTCCTTGAAAATAGACAATACGCAAACCATCTTCACTCACGGCTAACTGCACGCCTGCCTCATCACTTTCTGCCAAAATAATGGTATCTGCTTCAGTAAACTGCTCAGCATCCACTTGATTAAAACGAGAATGCGGTACATCAAAACGCGTATTAATATTGCGTACTAAAGGATGAACCTGCTGGGTAATCGAATGGGGAAATACACCCCAGCGTTTATGCTTGAGATGCCGTCGTTTTTTGCCATGCAGGGCTTCCATGACCGCATGAGTTGCTAAACAAGAACATAACGTCGAAGTCACATGCTCTTTTGCCCATTCAACCACTTCAATTAAGGGCTGCCAAAACGGTTCATCCGCCAAATTTACTTCGGTCACATTAGCTCCCGTAATAATAAGCGCGTCTAACCCCTGCTCTTGTAGGCTTTCAAAGCTCTCATAATAACGATCAATATAGTCTTGCGCCTTTTCACTACGCGGTAAAATTGGCAGGGTGAAAACATGCAAGTAAATTTGAATAATAGGATTGCTTTCACCCACCATACGAAAGAATTGTCTTTCTGTTGCGGCTAAAGCAGCATCAGGCATCATATTTAATAAACCAATATGCTGCTCACGAATATCTTGCTGCTGCGCATGTTTAGTACGCAATATAGTTTGTCCTTCTTGCGCTAAACGCTCAAAGGTGGGTAAATTGTTGTGTGCTACGAGTGGCATAGCCGTCTCCTACATTGAGTGGGGTAACCTTATTGATTATCTTAATTATCCCTACAAAAAATTATTGTTGCCTAGCAACTGCTTTTGCGACTAAATCAACAAAGTCAGCTTCTGTTTTTATTTGATAAAGCTCTGTAGTTGAAACGGTATAGCCATACTGCTTTGCAATTGCATCATAACGTGGTAAGCGTGCCTTAAATAAATACGGAAAGACCCAGCGAACAAACGCATCAGGATCAAGCATCGACACATAATCAATATTTTGTTCCGTCATATAAATTTCAAGGTATTGATCAAGAAAGGCTTCTTGATAATACAAGGGCTTGGGGTCTGATTTTGCCCGTTCAATCAATGCCTTTTCATTTTCTTCAGTAGCTTTGATATACAAAATAAGCGTATGTTCACTAAGGGTTTGTATCACTTCAGGGGAATTAAGCTCTGATACACTACCACCCGCATCATTAATAAAGTTATTAAAGCCATAAATCTCATGCGCCTTGCGAATAAACTCAGGTACATCCTGCATCGCTGCAATTTCCGCGTTAAGGTGTAAATTCTGACGACGTTTAAACTCTTGTAACGATAAGCCGCCCTGCTCTGGATTGCCTAACTTACCCAAAAAACTAGAAATAGGCTTTAAATGGTCAACGGTTATATTGTTTTGAATATAAATCGAATCAGAGCGCAATAAGTCGCGAATAAAAGGCACTTGCATGGCTTGCTGTTTAATATTATCCAAGATGGGTTCGTTTAAATAACGTGTACCAATACGGTAATCCCCTGAATAATGAAACCAATCACTACTGCGTAAAATATTCGACAGAAAGGTCTTACCCACCCCCGACATGCCTAATAAGGTAATGGATTTATGTTCCCAGTGAGTAAATTCGTCTACAGATAATTTCATGATTCAGGCTTCGTACAGTGGTAATAAAAAAGCACTGAGTATACTCTATAGCCACTATATATTAATGTTTATACGAAAAATTAATGAAAAATCAACCCTTCACGCAAAAACTGGCAAATGCAATTGCTGGCATTCGATTTACCTTCACTACAGAACGTAATTTCCGTACTCATACTCTGCTTGGCACACTGCTGATTATCGTCATGCTGATTGTGCAACCCACGCTTATCTGGTGGGCATTAATGCTGTTATGTATAGGATTAGTCTTAGCCGCTGAGCTCGCTAATACAGCCATTGAAACCTTAGCAGATCATTTACATCCTGACTTGCATCCCGCCATTGGCAACGTAAAAGATATTATGGCGGGGATGGTGTTAGTGATGAGTATTGCAGCAGCACTGGTTGGCTTATTAGCCGTTATTGATCGTTTAACATGATAATCTATAGTTACTATAGATAACTTAGGCACATGTGACCCTATTAACTTATATATGACCTGTAACTCTGACGTTGCCACGACGCTCTTAGCTGCTCCCCCCTAAAGGAGCGGGCTTGAGTCGTGAGATTCGATTGACTATGTTGTTTCAGTCATAGCATCATCGGATGCCTCCCTAGTTTGATGCTCTGCTTTTTAGTATTAAAAGACCTCAAAATGAAAATTTGAACCCCTTATAGGTAAAAAGCAAGGTGCTATATTCCACTGACAGCATCAGGTACTATACGGCACAAATCACTTTGCAGATGGATAAACATGAGTACAACACAATCAAACCGCATTGGCTTTGTCAGCCTTGGATGCCCAAAAGCCCTCGTTGATTCAGAACGTATTTTGACCCAACTGCGTTCCGAAGGTTACGATCTTGTTAATGACTATCAAAGTGCCGATATGGTGGTGATTAATACCTGTGGTTTTATTGATAGTGCGGTACAAGAATCGCTAGACACCATTGGTGAAGCCTTACATGAAAACGGTAAGGTGATTGTCACAGGATGTTTAGGTGCTGATTCTGAAAAAGTGTTACAAGCCTATCCCGAAGTACTCGCGGTTTCAGGGCCACATGCCTATGAAGACGTGATGCAAGCGGTTCATAATCACCTGCCTGCACCGCATGATCCTTTTACTAGTCTTGTTCCCCCGCAAGGGATCAAATTAACCCCACGGCATTATGCTTATTTAAAAATATCAGAGGGATGTAATCATAGTTGCTCCTTTTGTATTATTCCTTCAATGCGTGGCAAGCTAGACAGCTACCCCATTGGGGATGTGTTACAAGATGCAGAAAACTTAGTTAAGGCGGGTGTTAAAGAACTCCTCGTCGTCTCGCAAGATACCAGTGCTTATGGACTTGATAGCAAATACTTGACGGGATTTTGGAACGGTAAACCGATTAAAACCCACATCCAACAACTTGCTGAAGCCTTAGGTGAATTAGGTATCTGGGTACGTTTGCATTATGTTTATCCTTACCCGCATGTTGATAAGTTAATTCCTTTAATGGCAGAAGGGAAAATATTGCCTTATCTCGATATTCCATTTCAACATGCCAGTCCGCGTATCTTAAAAAACATGCGTCGCCCCGCTCATGCAGAAAAAGTCTTACAACGTATTCATCAATGGCGTGAAATATGCCCTGATATTGCTATTCGTAGTACCTTTATTGCGGGGTTTCCTGGGGAGACGGAAGAAGACTTTTCCATGTTGCTTGATTTTCTAGAAGAAGCGCAACTTGATCGAGTAGGATGTTTTACCTATTCAGATGTTGCAGGAGCAAGTGCTAATGATTTGCCAAATCCCATTGAAGAAGCAATCAAAGAAGAACGTTTAGAACGCTTTATGGATCTTCAAGCCAAGATTAGTACGCAAAAACTAGCAGCAAAAGTAGGGCAACGAATGGTAGTATTGACAGATGAGGTTGAAGGAGAACATACGCTTGCACGTAGTTATGCGGATGCCCCTGAGATTGATGGCTTTGTTTATATTAATGATGTTACCTTTGAACCAGGACAATTTGTTGAAGTGGATATTGTTCGTAGTAGTGAGCATGATTTATGGGGAATATTAGCAAACACTTAAGTTCATGAAGAGTTCTAAAAAATGACGGCATTAATCGCAACAAACACCGTAATTAGTGAACTACTCGCCCCTAAAGGCGGCGAGCTTCCAAAAGATAAATCGCTAAGTGCTTTCTATCGATTGAGAATTGAGAGCATCATTGATCGTTGCACCTGTATGAGCATGTCTTACATAATCTCCGCATCCTGAAGACGCTA
>DRMA01000054.1 GCA_011375245.1 Thiothrix sp.
GGTTTGATGAACGTATACAAGCAGAGGTAGTGTTATTAGATCAATCTGCTCAGCTAACAGGAACAGTCAGCTTGCCGCATAATCCTATTGGTGATTTTATTAATGTTTCGACACGCGTAAAACAGCAAGGTGAGAGTATTGAAGTTGAGCAGTTAACGATTGGTGATATACAGATTCCGCGTATTATTGCTAATGTGTTGTTGGTGCGTGCTCACAGCGTCTTACAACAAAAATTTCCTGAGTATATTACGGCAATGAATTCATTGGAGTCGTTTCAACTTAGCCAACAAAAACTAGCGATACATTATGTGTGGCAAGCTGAAGTGAGGGAGCAGTTAAAAAGTCGTTTAGCGTCTACATTGATTGAAGAAGACCTACAGCAACCTATTACTATTTACACCCAAGCATTGATTAAGAGTAGCCAGTCTATTCGCCAAGCACGCCCCACTTTGACAGTATTACTACAACCTTTATTTAAGCTTGCTGTTAAACGTAGTGAGCATAATAACCCTGTTAATGAAAATCGAGCGCTTTTTATTGCTTTAGGGGCTTATATGTTAAATAGAAATATGGTTGGATTATGGGATAAGCAAACACACCCTTTTTTAAAACGTAAAAGATTCTATTTACGCAATCGAGAAGATTTAAGTCGTCATTTCTTGGTGTCTTCTGCAATCACCGCCTTATCAGATTCAAAATTAGCACAGTTCATTGGTGTAGATAAGGAGCTAAGTGATTCTATGGGAGGCAGTGGTTTTAGCTTTGCTGATTTAGCTGCTGATCGTGCAGGGGTCATGTTAGCTAAGCGTGCTTTACATTCAAAAGAACAAGCACACTTCATCCAACAGCGCCTTGCCAATACCACTCAAAGTCATGATTTTATGCCAACAATTAACCACCTGCCAGAAGGGTTAGAAGCTGTAGATTTTAAGGCGCTTTATACGGATACAAATAGTACTACTTATCAACAAGTTATTCAGATAATTGATGAGCGTATCATCGCCTGTAAACTTTATCATTAAAGAATACGACTTAAACCTTAAAAAGGTTTGACGACCACCATAATCAAAATAACTACCGTTAATACTAGCGGTAATTCATTCATCCAACGATAAAAGACACCACTATGATCCAAATGCCCTGCTTGCATTTCCTTTACGCGTGCTTTACACCAAAAATGATAACCCAGCATCAAAGCAACAAATAACAACTTAACGTGTATCCATCCACCCGTAAAACCAAACCCTAACCAAAGCCATAGCCCTGAGCCAATGGCAATCATCATCATAATTGTCATAAAGCTATATAACTTTTGTCCCATAATCGCTAGTCGATCAACCTGTTGTTCTGCCTTTTGTCCTTCAACAAAATGTACAAAAATACGCGGTAGGTAAAAAATGCCTGCCATCCATGACATAACAAATAAGATGTGAAACGTTTTTAGCCACAACATGTGTGTTTCTCCTTGCTAAATAAAGCAGAATAAAATGCGGGGGATTTTTACATAAGCATTTGTAAAATGCCTAAAGGATCTTAAATTCTTATTTTTATTTAAAGTTACTAAATTGTCTTTTTTCATAAGCCAACACAGCATCCTGTAACAACTGATTCTCGCCATAACACTGCCGCCATGCTTCTAGCCATTGCCGAAGACTAAAATTATCTGCCCAATCATGTGTTTTTGCACATGCCTCCATGGTTTCATAGCTTAAAGTATCAGTGCGCAATTGCTGTAAAACGTGTTGCTTACTCTGCCAACGACGATAATACTTTAAGCCCCGTTTTATTAATGGATAACCTACTGCTAAGAGAAACATGCCACTGCCTAATAGCAATAGTATCTGCTGCCATAACGCCAATACCCACGGACGTGCTGGTTCATAATGTATCTGCTCCAAACGTGCTGTTTGAGGATCAAACCAATGCCATTGCAAGCTGGGTAAATCTAAATGTCCGCTTGTTTTTGGTTTAATGGGGATACGATAATCTAACTGAAATACCCCTGTTGCTGTATCACTATTTAGCGATATTTTTGCAGGCAATACATCCAAGTCACTGCTTGCTTTGAGCTGTTTGAGTAAGGCTGGGAATTGTGCTGTGGTTACGGTGGTGCTATGTAGTGAAATATGCCAATAAGCCAAGCTGTTAGGGCGTAAAATCCCACTAGGTACAATATGTGAGCTTATTGACACTGCACCAACAGGTAGAGTGGGTGGAAGATAAGGTGGGAGCGCTTGAACCTCAATTGTTTGTAGGGGAGGTAACCATTTTTGTCGTGTACCACCATTAAGATAATAGCGAATAACAGGTAACGGAATCGTTTGCTTTCCTGACGTATGAGGATAAAACTGCCAACGCATGCTTAATTGTTCTTGCCCTGTCTTTGTTGTTTCACGACGTGCAGGCAATGCGATAACTTCCATACTGGGAATAACGACTTTATCCGCTTTTAACCGTGCAAAGGGATCAGATGTTGGCACGGTGACTTCAAGGATAATTTGTTCACGTTGCCATACTTGCGTTGCAGATAGTTGAATATCCCATGCTAAATCGGCTACCACGGTAACACCTCAGGTACTTCTTTGGCTGCCTCTAAGGGGGCAGGAAAGCCTTCTTCAATTTCAAACAAACGTTTCCAAAATACCGCAGGATTATCATCCATTTGTTGTAAAGCAATACGTGCGACATGACGGGATTGTTGGCTTTTTTTCCAAGTTTCCATATCACTGGCATTACTCTGTGCTAAGCGCTTTAAGCCATTATTGACCAGCTTATTCATTGCTGCTGTATTTAATGGTAAGTTGGGTAAATTGAGATAAGTTAATGTACTTTTACCTTCGCCCCATGTTTTTGTGCTTTGTTGATCACCATCGAGTGCATTACTCAATTGTTCAAACCTATTACCGTCACCTTTGCCATCCTGTTGCTGTTGTTTAGCTGCTAATTGCCGTTCTAATTCTGTTTGTATGGTCTCGCCTAAACGAAGGTTATTTAACGTGGGGGTATGGTGTGGACGATACGTTAATGCATCGCGAAAGACTTGTATGGCTGCGGTGTAATCCCCTTGTTGAAAATAACTATTGCCCAAATTATGTAGAGCACGAGCGCGCTCGACATCTTCTGTTGCCTTAAAAACAGCAGCACTAAAATGTTTAATGGCTTGTTGGTAGTTTTCATGGCGATAAGCATGCACTCCTAGCTCCATAGCTGTATCTGCTTTAGCAGGTTGAATAAGCGGTAAACTGATTACGATAAAAAGCGCTAGTAAATAGCGAGGCAAAGTAATCAGCATAAACAATAATAATATCGCTGCAAATAATGGCCAATGATATAATGCTTGCCATTGTTGTTCATTATCGCCACTAATAACGGCTTGAAACGTTTGTTCAATACCTTTTTTATACAAGAGTTGCCAGTCTGATTCATCATCTTTTACCGAGCTGTAGCGACCATTACCCAGTATGCTTAATTGCTGCAAGAAGTTGCTATTAAGTCGTGAACGGACGATTTTTCCCTCATGGTATAGCCATTGTGTACTTGTATTGTCTTCAGTAATAGGGATTGCTTCACCATCTTCTGTGCCTATACCCAATATATACAGTGGTAAATCTGCTTCGGCGAGTTGTTGTACTTGGCTTTTTAATGCAGCTTGTTGTTCAGAGGCAATATCACCATCAGTGAGCCATACAATCATACTGGGTAATACGGGGAGGACTGGGTTAGTCGTATTGTTTAGCGGGTGTAGTTGTTTTTTCGCAAAATTCAATGCAGCAATTGCATCACTGCCTAATGTGGGTAAAACGAGCGTATCCAGCTTTTCACTATAGAAACGAACCGCATTTAGATCAGCGGTGGCAGGTACGAGTAAGTGCGGACGTGCTGCATAAACAATAATCCCAATACGACTAGCATGAACCATTGATAATAATTCGTATACTTCCAATGTAGCGCGTTGTAAACGAGTGGGGAGAATATCAGTTGTTTGCATGGAACGTGATACATCGACAACCAGCATAATGGTTTTATTCGGTTGTGTTTGTCCTTCATTTGCTTGCAAAGGCAAACGAGGGCCTGCCAAGGTAATGGCAATAAGCCACCAAAAGCAACTCCACAGCGCAGGACGAATAGCCCGCTTCCAGTGTTTTTTCCCTGCCTGAACCCATGGTAATAAGGCAGTATCAGCATATTGTTGTGCTTGTTTGCGTTGATGATAAAAGTGCCATGCCATATGTAACGCTGGGTAAGCAAGAAACAATAACCATAAGGGTTCACGCCAAGATAAACTCATCGTTTAGCAACCCCACTGACTAACCACACTTGTCGCAATAGTAAAGGCAATACTCCTGTGAGTAAAAACCACCAATATAAGGGATGCTGTTGATAGCGTGGTTGTGCTGCTGCTTTATTTTTCTGTTGTTGATTAATGGCGACTAACGCCTGTTCGATTGCTTGTACGTCATTAGCCTCATAGGTTTCTCCGCCTGTACGTTTGGCTAATGTTTGTAATAGCGCTAAACTAACAGGTTGGTACAATAATCCCCCCGCTACCTCTTGTTGATTTTTCGCCGTTGAGCCAATGGCAATACTGTACAGTGGAATACCTGCTTCTGCGGCCAATTCCGCTGCGGCTTCTGGTGCAACACGTCCAAGCGACTCATTGGCATCGGTAAATAACACAAAAAGTTGTTTGCGTTGCGGTTGTTTACTGGCTTCTTTTATTCCGAGTGTAATCGCATCACCTAAGGCGCTAATACGTCCCGTCATTGCGCCCGTTAAGCGCTGTAATTGGCGTTGCAACAACGTATGATCACGCGTGAGTGGTACAAAAACATAGGGCTTTTCAGCAAATACAATCATTGCTAAGCGCTCGCCTTGCAATTGCCCAACAAAGTTATGTAACAAACGCTTTAAAACATCCAGCCGTGAAATATTTTCATCGTCATAATGGTAATCTTTTAAGGTCATACTAATGGAAACATCGACGAGCAACACAATATCGCGCTCTGGTGGTAAATCAGGTAATTGTTCACCAATGCGTACAGGCTGTGCCAGCGCTAAACTGAGCATAATCCATAACCAGCCAATGAGCAGCCATTGCCAACGACGTTGTGTTGCTGAACGCTGTTGTTGTGGGATTAGTTTCAGCAAGGGATGTTTGAAAGTCATGCTATTAGTAAACGGATTTACTGATAATGATAACGCTCGACCACGCCACCCTAGTGCGATAATTGTCAGTAATAACGGCAACACGAGCAAGTAAGGCGTTAACCAATGGAGTTGCCCTGTGAGTTGCCCTGTTGTCATTTTGTTTGTTGCTCCAAAAAAACCTGTGCTTCGTCTTTGAGCTGCATAAAGTCGGCTAATGTACAAGGATGTGCTGAAAAACGTGCTTGATCTAAGCGTTGTAGAAACGCTTTAGGTAAGGAACTATCGCTTAAGCGTTTTACTTGTAGTCCTTGCTGTAGCAACCGTGCTAATGCGTGTGGATTGCTTTCAGCGGTTGATAATGAACGTAAATGCCGTTTAGCACGTGCAATAGGGCGTTGGTGTTGATAGCCGTAGTAGATAATAAGCAGTAGTATGAATATGGCAATAATGACCAGTAGCACTAGTATAAAGCTAGGAAAACCCGTAGCAGGTAACTCAATATCGTGTAAATAGTTGTTGCTGTTATTCATGTATCTAGTTTATGTGTTAACGGCGAAGGCTTCTACAAATCCATCTATATTGATATGAGTGGATAATCCCAGAAAAAATAGTAGAGTATCTAAAATTATTTTGTTTTTCAAAAACATATCGCTTAGTCTCTTTATAGAATAGTTTATCAATAATTCGTAAGTATATATTATTTATACTTTTTTACCTATATCCAAGTATTAATATATAAGTGAATAATTAATTAATGACTGATTAAGCAAGGCAATGTTATTTTAGATAATGATTAACTTTTAATCAAAGATACATCTTTGTAGATAAGGGGATGGTTCTAAAAATACCTACAAATCATAATAAAAATAATAATGGGGAATTTAATGTCGATACGCATATGTGTACCACTATCAATGGTCACTTCAAAGCTA
>DRMA01000055.1 GCA_011375245.1 Thiothrix sp.
CAATTACAACAAAAACTAACCGCACTCGAAAAAGAAATAAAACTGCTAAAAGAAAATAAAAATGCGAATGAAAACATCATTAGCAATACAGCTCCTTACATTGAAAATAAAGAAGATAGAGCATTGTCTCAGGCTTCAAGAAATGAACGACGTGCTCAGAAAAAATATCAGTTTGAACAGTACCTTGGTCAATTAAATTCTTCTTTGCAAGAAGATGTAGCAGATGAAGTCAAAAAAGATGTTTTGCAACAGAAAATTCAAGATGCTTTAAGCATATCTGATCCTACGGGTAATGTTGTTCTTGATTCAACAAGTTGCAATGCGACAATGTGCAAAATTGAGTTGAGTGGTAAACCTTCAGATAATAAAAGCGCAGTAAAAATACTTGAAGAGCATGCTGTATTTGATGAAGATGTAAAGATTTTAACTGTCCCCAATGGAAATAATGCTTGGACAATGTATATTAGTGCTATTCAGCCATGACTTACACCTTTGATCACCTCCTTGTACACAACTTAATAAAATAAATCAACTACTCACCCCTAAAGGGGCGAGCTTGCAAAAGCTCAGTTGACTAGGCTTAATCCTTCGGGACTCCGTTATTCATGTCATGGTACGTCAGGATGTACGCTCAAGTCCTGTCCACTACCGCTGAACTCTAAACAATCCTGCCGAGTAGGGATAGTGAGCCAGTATGACAAGCATGGATAACATTGCCGACACCCCACCCATTCCTCGGAATGGCGTTGTTATAACCTAAATCGTTCTATGAGCGATGCACTGTCCATCCCTCCTAAAAAGGAGGGACTTCCGTGCAAATTTCGTTTCACCAATGATGCAGCCAGTAAAAACTTATCGCTTATGCAAGATATCCTGTAACAAACAATAGCGAGTTAGGTCAATAGCCATAGGATAATTATTTAAGCAATACAGCAAATTCACTTCCTATTCCTAACTGTGAATCAACGCTAAAACCAAACGCATTCTGCTGACATTCACGTTGCACAAATTGTAGCCCAAGACCATGTCCTGTTATTTTTGATGATAGGGCGAGGTGATGGTTAATATCGTTTAGTTGTCTCGACGACATACCGATACCATTATCAGTAACAGTAAGCACGATCTCATTGGCTTTACATAGCGCACTTAATGTAATGACACCGCCTGATGTATTAGAAAACTTTTCTTCAACGGCTTCATAGGCATTTTTCACCAGATTGCTAATAATAAGATAGGTTGATCCTCTGCGTTCTTTAAAGGAATACTGCTCAGCATCAACGGGGAAATTGATGCTAAAACGGATTTGAACATGGTTTGGATCATAAACTATCAACAAACGTACATCATGTAATAACTCAGCTAATGAGAGTTGCCTAATAGTCGTATTATGATTCCCCAAATCATCCAGAATAAGCGTTGCGGCATGTGACATATACGCGAGTGATTTTTTTAGTCGATCAACATCTTTTGTTACTGTGTTAGTACTATTTTGTATCCCTTCAACACTTAAATTTGCCGCACTTAATAAGGTACTCAATTCATGCCCTAAAGAACGTGTTATGCGCCCAACGGCTGCTTCATGCTCTAATTGTGCCGCTTCATTTTCTAGTTGTGTACGTTGTAATTCTCCCTGATAAACGAGCGTCATTTCATCAAAAATATACCGTTCAAGCGACCAAAACACATACAGCAAACCAAGGTAGCAGCTAATCAAATAGATTTCTGTTTTTAGATCCGTAGGGCTTAACACGGTAACAAGAAAAACAAAGCTCATCAAAGCAACGCTTAAAGCCATCAATTTATTTCTGGGTTCATAAATCTCAGTCATCGCCCCAAAAGTCAGTAATATCCAAATAACAGGGCCAATAATAGGATTAACATCAAGACTCCAATAAATATAGACATCGAGTGGAAAATTAATACACCAACGTAATGTATCAATCGACTCAGAACGACATGAAATATAACCAAAAGGCGTTTTAATGGGCTGCTTTCGCGTAGATAAATAGGCATTAATCGCTACAACAAGCAGCAAAACAATAATACCTGACAGTAAACGAGGCGAGTCTAAACGAAAATGCGAAACGAACAAGAAGACCGAAGTCACCACCATGACTTGTAAGACAACCCGCGTAAAGAGACGCTTATAACGCGCTTGTAAGCGCTGCTCAATAGACAACGCTCAAATAAACATTGCTTTCACAGCTTCAGTACGATTTTTCACATTCATCGTACGCAGTATTGCACTTACATGTAACTTAATCGTACCTTCTGAACAGGCGAGTTGTGATGCAATTAATTTATTCGATAAGCCTTTGGACACTAATTGCAAAACTTCCTGTTGCCGAGGGGTTAGTTCAGTCAGTTCATGTGCGTGCTTGGTTATTGCTTTTTCAGTATAAGCAACATCAGATGATGCCATGAGAACACAAGGCGAGATATACGTTTCACCTGCAGCAATCAGTGTCAATGCATTACTTATTTCATGGGCTGTTACCGATTTAGA
>DRMA01000056.1 GCA_011375245.1 Thiothrix sp.
AACTTATTACCGCTTTGGTAACTGGGGTATTAAAGAGCATTTAGGTAAAAGTAGAAGTGAATCGCCTAAATTTGATGCCGTCATGGACTTTCAAGAAAAACAAGGTACCTGTTGGTGGGATAATTGCTAAAAACCTTGATGATATTACGTAATGTAAGAATCAAGGATAATGTCGTAAAAATGATAGGTACAACATATGACCATAAAACTTTTTATAACAGGCGGTACGATTGATAAACACTATAATGAACTTAATGGAGAACTCTATTTTGATCATTCTTATATTCCCCAAATACTCCAACAAGGTCGCTGCCATGCCAATATTTCTACTGAAGTATTATTAGCGAAAGATAGCCTTGAAATGAATGAAGTGGATAGACAGCATATATTAACGGCCTGCCAGAAGACAAAAGCAATACAAATTATTATTACTCATGGTACCGATACCATGGTTGATACGGCTATGGTATTAAAACAAGCCATTACAAACAAAGTCATTGTACTTGTAGGTGCAATGATTCCTTATGCCTTTAAACAATCCGATGCCTTATTTAATATCGGCTGTGCGGTAACTGCGGTGCAATGCCTAACGGAAGGGGTTTATATTATTATGAATGGACAAGTATTTACTGCCGATAATGTACAAAAAAACCGACAGGAAGGATGCTTTCAGCAAGTAAAAAAATAGATTATGTTAAGATTTATACTGCCTAAGAAACCGATCTAAATGATTCGCAAATGCTTGGCGATCACTTTGGTTCAATGGTGGTGGACCACCTGATTGAATACCACTAGCACGTAAGGTTTCCATCAAATCACGCATACTTAAGCGTGATTTGATGGTATCAGGAGAAAACAATTCACCTCGCGGACTTAATGCTTTGCCTCCTTTCTCAATCACTTCAGCAGCTAATGGAATATCTCCCGTAATCACTAAATCACCTTCATCCAAGCGCTGCACAATTTCATTATCAGCCACATCAAACCCTGTTGATACCTGAAGGAAATGAATATTCTTCCGTGCAGGAACAACTATAAAATGGTTTGCTACCAAAGTAAGTTTAATCCCCGTACGTTCTGCTGCACGAAATAAAATCTCTTTAATCACGACAGGACATGCATCCGCATCGACCCATATTCTCATGCTTGTTATTCCTTTTACGATAAAAGCCTACTCCAGCAAATAAGGCTAAAAAAATTATTATTTGCACACCAAAACCACCGCCACCACCGTCACTACCTATAGAAGTAGAAGTACTAGTACTTGTAACGCTTGCATCAGACACTCTATTTGCCACTTGAAAGGCATTCAAATCTTCTGTTTTCAAGGTTACATTATATAAACAGTTTTGTGCGCTAACTTCAGCATCACTCACAGGGTCAAAAAAAGCTAAAACAACAATAACACCATAATAATTAAAACCAGCAGGCACTGGCAATGGCATATAATCTGTAGAACCGACACGATGCACGCCAATCAATCCTTCATGGCTTGCAGCACCATTATTATTTTTAAAGCCAAGTGAACTTCCAGCACCCGACGACAATGTTACGTCCTGTAACAAAACCATTTCCCGATGCACCCAATTTGATGATGAATTGACATAAACCCATTGATAAAGTGAACGCTCAATCGGTAAAGGTACACTAGGTGTACCACTGCTTAAGTAAGAGACAAAAAAAGCAAGATTCTCGCTGTAAGTAATAAACTCATGGCATGCTGAACCAATAACTGAATCTTGATCAATACGTTTGAAAGGATTATCAATACTCGCATCACCTGATGGTTGATTATGATCAATTTTATCGGTGTCATGCAGTAAATTAGCATAATTCTCAGCAAGAAGATCAATAGATGATTCAACACCTGCAAATGGCAAACCCTTTACTCCAGCTACAATATTTGTACGTGCTATCCTTTCATCATTGAGCAAGTAAAGCATCTTTTCATCATCATTCATACCATCCCATATTTCTTGTGCGGGGAGCACCAAATTAGCAATGCTTCCTACAGCTAAATTGAGCTGTTTTTCCTCTTCACGACGCGCATGATTAAAAGCAAGCATAATATCAGTAACACCACCATAAGCTGCTGTGTTATTAGCTTCATTACCTGTTGAATCAATCCATGGAATATCACTCAAAATATTAGGTGGAGAATTAGCAGACAAATAACCAGAAAACGTCATCATAACGAGGAAGATAAAAAAAAGATTCAGTGGCATATGTTTCCATAGCAAAGAGAGAGAAAAAGACATAAGCGTGTTTATCCTTAAAAAATTATAGAGACAGATGCTAGCTTTAACGATTTTTTTAGCCCTAAATGAAAAAATTAACAAAACTAAACCTGATTGCTTGCGTTATGGCACTAATACAAGCAAGGCATCTCTTATTTGCAAATAAGCAATTAAGAACTCAAACATCATACGCCACATAATTTCCATCCAGAGAAATAAGAAGCCAAATAACAATAAAAACCATACTCGATGTTTTTTTCTCGTTGTCGTTATCAACATTTTTTTACCTGAAGTATAAATATCAGCAACCAACCAATATTTTTTCTTCACCCAGATAGTAAAAAGCCAACTGGCAATCGGAACCCCTAATGCTCCCATATAGTAAAAAATAAATAAAACATAAGGACTAATAAAATACTTAAAACTAAAAAAATCCTCTAAATGTTGCATAGCACCCCCCCATCATCAATTAACTCAAGAGCAACGATAACATAATTACTATTTTATCGTGAAGAACCTGCTGATACTGATAAACAATATATATTTCATAAAATATACATTTAATAGAAAGCACTAAAATGATCAAACATTAGTCTATTTTTAAATAAAAATGAAGAAAATCCAGAAAAAAAGCTATTTTAATACCTCCTCTAGCTAAAGAGTAATACATACGACAACAAAAAACATACAAATTATATAAATAAAATCAATATATTATAAAACAAAATAACTATACAATAATATTATTATATTATATAAATATAATAATCCATATAAGCTGAAAAATAAGATTTATGACAAAAAAAACAGCAATAAATGCACTATTAACACAAGAAAATGACTTGAATTTAAGCATATTAATAAGTTTTTTTTATCATAATGGCAAAAAAAAGTGAATTTTTTAAATTTAATATGGTATAGTTTCACCCAAGTTAGTCATTTAACTAACCCCGAAATCTACCGTAACACCATTGAGATAGAGATGAGCACCCCACCCATTCTTAGGAATGGCGTTGTTACAACTAGAATCACTCTACGAGCGATGCACTCTCCCTCCCCTAAAGAGAAGGGACTTCCGTGCGAATTTCGTTAAAAATATGAGGCTTATAAATTACTCCCAAGAAAACAACATTTAATTCAATAAACGAATCTAAGAAAAAAGCCCTAAATACTTATTTCTTAAGATATAACTATATTGATATTAATTAATACTCAACAAGCAAAATAGATTAACTAACCCTAACTCTATTTGACCTACATAATTAACTAGTCACACATAGCCCAACTCCATGCCATGTACTTAACTAGTTAATGCTTAGAGAACAAGGAACAAACAAGCTGTTTAACGGTGACTATATATGCATTTGAGATTGGATATAGATACCCAAATAATTTGGACGCATCACACAAACCAATGATATAGAAAAAAATGATTTTAATGCGTGTAGATTGCGCTCTAGTAAGCATTCTACACTGATGGTGAAGCCCATCCCGTTTTTAAACGGATCTTTCTAGCAACGATGGAATAAAACAATATTACGAGGATGGACATTGTTTTATCTGTCAGTATTTAACTACATTTTATGTAATTTTAAGGTAAACATTATGAAAAAACTACACACCCCACTTCTAGCCATTGCTCTTTCAGCCCTTTTAGTCAGTGTTTCTTATGGTAATGCTAATGACGACCAAGTACCTAGTAACGATATTATTGACAGTACGGTTACAAATAGTCCATTTGCTGACTCTTTCAATACAGTAGAAGATGA
The DNA here is from genome assembly GCA_011375245.1 of Thiothrix sp. GTDB lineage: Bacteria > Pseudomonadota > Gammaproteobacteria > Thiotrichales > Thiotrichaceae > HyVt-477. The sequence goes on from DRMA01000056.1 coordinate 4,007, forward strand.
ATCAGCAAACGCAGATACAAGTGGTGATAGTGCTTATATCCAACAAGCCGTTACTAACAGTGATCTTTCACTTGATGGCAATATCCTCACCAAGATCGGCTTAAATGAAGCAACACCTGGATTCCAAATGCAAATAAGTGTGCCACTCAAAAATTAAAGATAACGACGATAAGCAGAGGTTATTGGATAACGCCGATCCTTACCAAAAGCACGCTGAGTAATACGTACCCCAGGCGCACTTTGCCGACGCTTATATTCATTTAACAATAATAAATTTGCAGTACGTTTAACCATTTCCACTTCAAAACCTTGCGCGACAATATCGTCAACACTTTGAAATTCTTCAATGAATAAGCGTAAAATCGCATCAAGAACATCATACGGAGGCAACGAATCTTCATCCTTTTGGTCTGGTGCTAATTCAGCAGAGGGTGGACGTGTAATCACCCGCTCAGGGATAACCTCCCCATCGCCACACGCATTACGATAACGCGACAATGAATAGACCAGTGTTTTATACACATCTTTAAGCGGCGCAAACCCCCCTGCCATATCACCATAAAGCGTGGCATAGCCCATCGACATTTCACTTTTATTCCCTGTTGCTAATAACATTTTGCCCAATTTATTCGACATCGCCATTAACAAAACACCACGACTACGTGCCTGAAGATTTTCCTCAGTTACATCACGCTTCAACCCTTCAAATTCATTTGATAAAGCCGTCATAAAACTATTAAAAATACCTTCAATGGGAATTTCACGATAACGAACACCTAAGTTTTCTGCTTGTTGCCGCGCATCACTGATACTAATATCTGCTGTGTAGTGAAACGGCATCATAACCGCTTCAACCTTATCTGCGCCTAATGCATCAACCGCAATCGCTAATGTCAACGCAGAATCAATTCCTCCAGATAAGCCCAACATAACGCCTTTAGTAAAGCCATTTTTAGCGACATAATCCTGAACACCTGTTACCAATGCCTGATATACCTGTGCTTCAGCACTTGGAAGTGTTAAAGGCAGCGCTTCCCTCACATTACTGTGATTGCTTTGATTACTTTGATCAAATAGCAACGTTGTCACATAGGTTTGTTCCACAAAAGGCTCAGCTTGGAAACAAAGTTCAGCGTTTTTATTTACCACAAGAGAATGCCCATCAAACACCAATTCATCTTGCCCACCGACTAAATTAGCATAAGCAATTGCCATATTATTAGCACTAGCTTGGCGTTGTAACAATGCCAAACGTTCTTTTGCTTTGTCTTGACGAAAAGGTGAAGCATTGAGTACTAAAGCCAACTTTGCACCTTGCTGCTGAGCCTGTTGAATGGGTATATCTTTCCAAATATCTTCACAAATTAAGATGGCAGTACGTATACCGTTAATATCCACAACCACGGTATCATTGCCTGCATGAAAATAACGTTTCTCATCAAACACACGGTAATTGGGTAAATATTGTTTAGCATATTCTGCCAGCATTTCACCCTTTTGATAAACCAAGGCCATATTATATAACTCACCCTGTTTTTCCATAGGTGCGCCTACAATAACCGTGATATTTTCAGTCACTGCCTGAATCTGTGTCAGCGTTTGTTGAACCTGTGCAAGAAAAGCGGGACGAAATAATAAATCTTCAGGGGGATACCCTGGTACAACCATTTCAGGAAACAAAACAACATCAGCCCGCTCATTTTTTGCTTGCTGGATAGCCTGTTGTATTTTATCAAGATTTTGTATAAAATCTCCCACACAAGGATTCAATTGAGCAATTGCCAGT
>DRMA01000057.1 GCA_011375245.1 Thiothrix sp.
TACTAGCGAGTAAGGGAATATCCATCCATGAAACGTGGTTTGATACATAAAGTGTTGTTGTTATTGCTGGTTTGCCGATGATTGATAATTGTATACCGAGTAGCTTACAAACTCGTCGATGCCACCAAATAACGGCTTGACGGTAGCGTTGTGATTGAGAAGGAATTCTTAATAGACCAGCAAACAGAACAGTCAATAAGATGGCCACCATAAGATGCATAAAAAGTGCAATAAGTTTATAAAGTCGCATAGATTCTTGGGGTAGGTGGGGGATTAATACTTTATTTTTTTACATGTTGCTAACCTTGTCTGGGCGTAAACAAAGTCAGCAATACATTTTTTGTCTTAAGCTCTTTCTTAGTTTAATAGCATGGATGTGGATAACATTGAATCATCATCTTGCCGCTGTTGACTGTACATATTATGATAAGCAATAACGATATTACGCACTGAGAAAGGATAGCTTCCCGTTCTTACTTCTTTCATACCACGTGCGAAAAACATCTTTGCATCATCAGGTAGGTACTGAATCAAACGATCAAATGCAGGTTTTACTAATTCACAGTTACCTGAACGGGTGGCAATAATAGCATGATTAATACATAACAAACGCCAAGGACGTTGTGTATTTGTTTTATCATGATCTGCTTTTATACGATCATCGGTTGCCATCAAAATAAATAAGCTGACCTCATACAGTTCTTCAAGATGGTACAAATATTTTGTCTGGTTCGCAAACGTTGCAATTGCATTGACTATTAGGTCAAGGTGACGAATTTCACCGCCTTTTTTAATAATCCACATTCCAGTAGAAATAGCCAACATTTTTATTAGTCGATCATTCGCAGGTGATTGTGTCACGAGAAAAAATAATTGATCGAGAAGTTGTAGGATTTCGTTACCTTTCTTCGTTGCTTCGTGTGCTTTCATTTTCTGCATATCGTTATTTTCAGTATGTAAAGCGTGAAGAAATAGTTCGCTGGTTGCTATTGCGCGTGTTAAAAACTCGGCGTTTTTAGCTGGATTTTTGACTTTTGAAAAAGCCTCCGCAAATGCGTTTTCATATGCCCGTGGATGGAGGATGTAAGTGTTCATGGATGATAGCCCCTAGATTTAATATGCATGTTGGTCTTTTTTTAGTTTATGCTGCGTAAGCGACCAAGATGTCAAAATTTTAGTGTGTGCTAATTGAGACACTTTTTGCAATAAATTGTTTCCATTTGTTTTTTTTTTTTTTGTTAAAAAATAAAATATATTAATATCATTAGTTTATGGTGTTTTTAATGTTGTTTTTTTGAGACTTTTGTTGGATTGATTGTGTTTTAATCAATTCCGTTGAAAATATTTATAACGATTATTTCTCCTAAGAAATAATCGTTAGTTTTTGCTAGTATCCGTTGGTTATCTATAGAGATAAGCTGTGTTTCTAATGATCAGAGTGTTGTCGCAGTTTATAGGATTATTATTTTTAAGCACAAAAATGAAGCATTCGCTTCAAAAAGGAAATAAATATATGAGTCAAAATAATGCTTATTGGCATGCCAACTTAAAACTCATGGCATTTTGTTTAACTATCTGGTTTCTCGTTTCATTTGTATTTGGAATTTTGCTGGTTGATCAGCTAAATACAATACGTTTAGGTGGCTATAAACTAGGATTCTGGTTTGCTCAGCAAGGGGCTATTTATGTCTTCTTAGTGTTGATTTTTTTCTATGCGTTTATGATGAATAAACTTGACCGAAAATATGACGTTGAAGAATAAAGGAGCAGTATAATGGATTTAAAAACATTAACCTATATTGTTGTATTTGGTACATTTTTTATCTATTTTGCCATTGCATGGTGGGCGCGAGCCAATTCAACCTCTGAGTTTTATGTGGCGAATAAAGGCATACATCCTGTGCTTAATGGCATGGCGACAGGTGCAGATTGGATGAGTGCTGCTTCCTTTATCTCGATGGCAGGATTAATTGCTTTTACGGGTTATGGAGGTTCGGTCTTTTTAATGGGTTGGACAGGTGGTTATGTACTACTTGCAATGCTATTAGCGCCTTATTTGCGTAAACACGGTAAGTTTACTGTGCCTGAATTTATTGGTGATCGTTATTATTCTAATACGGCGCGTATGGTTGCAGTGGTTTGTTTAATTATAGCCTCATTGACTTATATTATTGGGCAAATGAAGGGCGTTGGTGTAGCGTTTTCACGTTTCTTAGAAGTTGAGTTTACGCTTGGTTTAGTCATTGGGATGGGTGTGGTATGGTTTTATGCTGTATTAGGCGGTATGAAGGGAATTACATACACGCAGATTGCTCAATATGTTGTATTAATTTTTGCTTATACTGTGCCAGCTGTATTTATTTCACTAGAGTTAACAGGTAACCCTATTCCACAAATTGGTTTAGGCAGTCAAATGACTGATGGTAGTGGCTATTTACTCGATAAGTTAGATCTCATTGTGACGGATTTAGGTTTTAAAGAATACACCACTGCCAAGCTTGGTAGTACAGTGAATATGTTTGCTTACACGCTCTCATTGATGATTGGTACAGCAGGTTTACCACACGTTATTATGCGCTTTTTCACCGTACCTTCGGTTAAAGCAGCGCGTTCTTCAGCAGGTTGGGCATTGGTCTTTATTGCCTTACTTTACACCGTTGCTCCAGCAGTGGGGGCAATGGCGCGTTTAAATCTGATCAATACCATCCAACCTGCATCAGGTGAAAGCCTTGTGTATGCTGAGCGCCCTCAATGGTTTCAGAATTGGGAAAAAACGGGTTTATTGGAGTTTGAAGATAAAAACAAGGACGGCAAAATACAATATTCAGCTGATAAAGAAACCAATGAAATGGTTAAAATTGACCGTGACATTATGGTATTGGCAAACCCTGAAATTGCAAAATTACCCAATTGGGTGATTGCTTTAGTCGCGGCAGGTGGTTTAGCAGCAGCATTATCAACCGCTGCAGGTTTATTATTAGCCATATCATCCTCAATTTCACATGATTTAATGAAAAGTATATTGATACCTGATATTTCAGAAAAGAATGAATTACTGGCAAGTCGTATTGTAATGACCGTTGCTATTGGTATTGCAGGATATCTTGGTTTAAATCCGCCTGGCTTTGCCGCAGGGACGGTAGCACTTGCCTTTGGCTTAGCGGCATCGTCCATTTTCCCCGCATTGATGATGGGGATTTTTTCTAAGACCATCAATAATAAAGCGGCTATTGCAGGTATGGTTTCAGGTATTGGTGTGACTTTGTTATATGTGTTCCAACATCATGGCATCATGTTCATTAAAGGTACTGAGTTTATGATGGGGATGGATAAGAACTGGTTCTTTGGCATTGATCCTAAAGCCTTTGGCGCTGTAGGTGCGTTGGTGAATTTTGCCGTTGCCTTTATGGTTGCTAAAGCAACAGATCCAGCACCAGAACATATCCAAGCCTTAGTCGATAATCTTCGTGTTCCTGCGAAATCTGCTTAAGGGGGGGTTAGTAAACCCAAACACTTGATCTGATAAAGCATATTTTTAGTTTTCTAGTTACGAGGCTTCAGCCTCGTAACTCAGTCTAAGGGCTTCTAAATGGTATGGAAGCCTTTTTTTATTGGGTACAACGCATGAATAAACATACAAAAACAGCCCTTATCATTGCGCCTTTTCTTGCTATTGGCGGCTATATTGCCGCAGGCTATTATGCAGATATACAAATCAATAAAGAGCGCATTTTAGCGCTTTCTTACGAAGGAGAATGCCAGATAAAACAAAGCAATTGCATACTTAGTAATGGTCAATTGCAAGTACGCTTATCACAGACAGCAGTTAGTATTGATCTTGCTACTACACATCCTATTGATTATGCAGTAATTTCATTAGTTGATAATGATAATAAAGAAAAACTGTATCGCCTAAAACAAACAACCAATCGCTTAAATTGGCGGCTCGCAGCAAGTCCGCGTGAAACGAGCTCAGCAGAGAAGCTACGGCTATTATTAACCATCAGTAAAACAAGCTATTTAGCGGAAATTATTTTGAATGCTAAGTAGAGCATGCGATCAAAAATGCTTATTAATAAAGCAGATAATGATGATTGTGGAAATGGCTAAATAGTTGTAATATTAACATAAGCTGAATGATGAAAGAATTAACATCAATCCCAGTGAGCCTAACTCATTAGAATTATTAATCATTGAAAAATGAAAACCTCGTCCAAGGAGAATGTCTCTATGTATACATTAATAAAAGCATCATTATTTACCATGATTTTTTTCGTGGTAACCAGCTCAAGCTATGCGTTAGATATTAAGATTGAACTCATGGTCAAAGAATTTTCTGGAGGGACGTTGAATGTTAGAAATGGTCCTGGTACAAAGTATAAGGTTTTGAGAACCATTCGTTCAGGTACGCGTGGTATGGAAATTTTAAAACAAACAGGAGAATGGGTAAAAATAAGTTGGGGTAAGCATAAAGGTTGGGTGAATGAGAAATATTTGGAGAATGTTTATAATATAGATGGTGCAGCAGAATATGCGGTTAATACCGCTAAAAGTCCATTGAATATGCGTTATGGTCCTAGTCAAAAACACCGTAAATTGCGTGCTTTACCACGAGGTACAAGAGGAATTAGCATTATGGCGTTAGAAAAGGTTGGCAAAACATGGTGGGCTAGGATTTCTTATAAGGGTAAAATTGGTTGGGTAAATGCGAAATATCTTAAAGTAGCTAAAGCAAAAACAGTTGCTAAGCCAAAGCGCACAAAAGCTAAAAAAGCTACTGTTAGAAAAAATACGAAAAGTAAATATTATGTGGTAAAGCGAGGTGATACCTTATACAACTTGATGCGCAAAACAGGTGTTAAGTGGAAAACACTTGCCAGCCTTAATCACCTTAAAGCACCTTATGATTTACGTTTAGGACAGAAACTTAAAATACGTTAATTATTTCTAGGTATTATTTTCAGTCTTTAAATACGCTATCCAATCAATTGCATGGGTCGGATAGCGTAAATTTATCCTATAGGCTTAACGCCGATTCAATGCCAAAACTCCAACGATCACCAGTATCATCCCCACAAACTGCGCCCAACCAAAGTCTTCACCTAATACGGCAACGGCCAATAGTATGGTAAACACAGGGCCTACTGAGCCTGTAATACTCGTCTTTGTGCCACCAATACGAGAAATAGCCTCACTAATCATAAAGCTTGGCAGTAACGTACTGACGATACCCAGTAAAAAAGCATAGAGCCAAATCGTATTACTCACCTGCAAATCGCTGATAGCATGAGTAACAAAAAAATGAATAAACACAAATACTGTTGATGACAACATGGCTACGCTGGTAAAAAATAGACTACCTAAACGTTGGATATAACGCTTACTAAAAATCACATAGTAAGAAAAACTCAATGCTGCTAGGGCGACAAGTGTTGTTCCCAAGGCGATTGACTGTTGAGTGGTTGAGGTTTCATAGAGATATAAAAAGCTTACTCCAAGGTAAGTACAGCCTAAGGAGAACCAAACTTGTTTCGTGATTTTCTCAGAAAAAATAACCCAACTTAATAAAGCGACCATAACAGGGTAAGTGAATAAAGTTAAACGTTCTAACTGCGCACTAATATGATTCAACCCCTCAAAATCCAATAATGAAGCAAGGTAATAGCCTAAAAAACCCAATACTAAAATAGCGAAAAGGTCTTTAGTGGTGATTGCACGTATATTGCCAGAGGGTTTGCGCATTACCCACCACAAGATAAGCACATACAACGGAAAAGCAATCAACATACGCAGCGACAGCAAGGTTGGAGCGTCAACACCTTCAGCAAATGCGAGTTTAATAAAAATAGATTTTAAGCCAAACAACGCAGTGCCGATTACGGCAAATAATAAACCAAGGTTAAAATTAGCATGTTCTTTTGTTGTTGTTTTCGTTGTAGCGTCCCGCATGTACATACTCCTAAAGGGAAGGGGGGAGCTGCGGGAAAAGTCATCAATCGACTGTGGGAGATTCCCGCAGCCAGTTGATTTAAAAAGAGGGTTTTGTGTTAAATGATAACCACGCGGCTGCTTTGCTTAATAATCAGCAGCAGCCAGCGTTTTGAAATGAGTGAAAAAGTTATCATGCGGCGGATTTTACCATTAAATATCCAAAGTGTGAATAATCACACAGACGACCTATAGGGTGAATGATCTATAATATAAATCTATTTGCTTTCTAATCATAAGCTAATACCCCAATAATATGGATGACTACTTTAATGAGTGCTTATTTTCAATATAGCCTACGCTGTTGTTTACTCAGCTTGTTATTGTTCAGTAGTTTAATAACAGCCGTAAATGCATGTGATCAACAAAAAGCAGATGCATTGGTGTTGCAAACATTTGATATGACACTTAAGAATAACCCGAGTCGTCAACAGGACTTATTGCAAAACGCTTTACGCCATTGTGCCAATCATCCAGAAGCATTAAATAACCTTGGTGTGCTGAGTGAAAATCAAGGTAATTTGTCTCAAGCATTGCATTATTATCAACAAGCCTTAGCAGCAAAGCCAGATTTTGCTTATGCATGGTTGGGGTTGGGTGATGTCTATCAAAAGCAAGGGCAATTACCGCGTGCTTTAGAAGCCTATTTGAATGCGTGTGAGCAAGACAATGATGCAAAACAAGCGGTGGTAAAGCTTCTTAAAAAACAACGTTACCGTATGATTGAGCAGGGGCAGGTTTTAGACAAAGAGAGCCTGCTTGCTCTCTATGATCCTGTGCGTCATCAAGCCATTTTAACGAAAACAAAACGTTGTGGTTTTAAAGCGCGCTTAGCAGTAAAACCCAGTGCGGTTTTTCGTAATTTTCAGTTTGCAACGGGAGCGTCTATTTTGCCTAGTTCTGCTGTGGCGCAATTAAAAGAAATCGCCGCTGCTTTGCAAAGTCTCAAGCAAGCGGTGCAGATTGATGGGCATACAGATCGTCGATTATTTCGTGGGAAATCACAGCGTGAAAGTGATCGTTTAAATCGTCGATTATCACAAGAACGGGCTAATACGATTAAACAAGCATTAATAGAGCAAGGTATTGATGAAAACCGTCTTCATAGTCGTGGTTTTGGGGCTGATCAGCCACTTGTACAACATGATAGTGAAGAGGCTTATGCACAAAACCGTCGGGTTGAAATTAAACTTCGTTAATGCTTTTAACTAAATAGAATTCGTATACCATGAAAAACAAATTTCTTTACATGCTTTTCTTCAGTGTATTTGGTCTTACTCTACTCAGTATGGCGCAGGTTGCCAATGCCGATTTCCGTGCCTTATTAGTGGGCATTGACTATCAAAATCGTAGTACATCAGGGCTTATTAAACCTTTATGTGGTGGCTTAAATGATATTGATGATTTGCACCAATTAATGGTTGAAGATTTAGGTATTCCTGCGGAAAAAATTCATGTGTTACGTGAAAGCCAAGCAACGAGAGCAGCGATTATTGGTGAATTTCAACAATGGTTCATTGAAGGGACTAAAGCGGGGGATCAGTTGTTTTTTCATTATTCTGGTCATGGGGTTCTCGTGCCTGATCTCTATAAAAATCAATCGAGTGATCCAACAAAAAAAAATGACCCTCAGTTTCAAAAGATTGCTGAAGCATTAGTGCCATATGATACAGCGATTGATCGTCAGCAAAAGCAAATTAACAATATTATTCGTGATAGTGATTTACAACCTTTATTACAACAACTTAATGATCGAGAATTAACCTTGTTTATTGATAGTTGCCATTCAGGAGGAATTACAAAATCAGCAGGTGAAAAAATCCTGAGTTTACGCCGTGTTGATCTACCATGGGTTGATATTGTCCAAACACAAGTCGCACCTTTGTTTTCCTCTCGGGGTACGCCACGTGGCTCTTTGTCATCAACATGGCATCCTCCATATCGTTTGTTTGCTGCGGCACGTTATAATCAGTATGCTCATGAGTATCCCTTAAAAACGTGTAAAGACAGAAAAACACAGCATTTTAATGGCGCGATGACTTATAGCTTATTGGATTTATTGCGTAAAAACCCACAGGCACATTATAGTAATGCGTCTATTTTTCAACACAGCCTAAGTTATTTACGTGAGAATATAAAGCTAGGGGAGGCAGTACAAAAACCCCAGTTTTTTGCACCAAAGCAAGCTGAGGAACAGCCGTTTGTCTTATTACAACAACGTCGTCAAAAGTCTGAGACAACAGCAGTAACAACAAGACCTGCAGAAATTGAATTATGGTTAACCCAACGTGGTAAAACCCATTTTCATCAAGGTGAAAAACCGACCTTATATTATCAGGTCAAAAAACTACCTACTGGACAACAGTATGCATGGTTGACGTTATTGTCTATTGCCGATGATGGATCAGTAACCTTATTGTATCCACAGCCTGCTCATTTTTATCAAGGAGTAGGGAAGAAAGCTTTTCTTAACGCAAAAGTTAAGTTAGGTCAGTATTATCAAATACCGCGTAACACACTGATGGGGGATGAGAATGTATTGTTGGATGTACAATTAGAGTTAGATAAAAAAGGTAAAGAGCATTTTAAGGCAATTTTAAGTAGTAAACCCATTGTTTGGGATACTAAACAATGGGGGGCATTTAAAACTCGTTTTGTAGGATCAGCAGGGCGTGGTTTTCTTAGCCGAAATATTGCCCTAGCCCAGCAGCAGACGTTTTGGGCAGAGCAAGATTTATATATTACGGTTGAGGAATAATTCATAAAAATGATTAGGCAAAGGGTTTCCATAAGTTGATAAGAACAAGTGACATACACCTAGAAAAAATAAGTGGATCAGATCAGGGATACTATCTAACAGGGAGTGGCATTTTATGGTTTAGTATTATCATACTAATTTCCTTACTGTGTGGATGGAACAGTGGTTATGCCCAAGAACAACCATTAGCACAACCATTCCTTCAGTTAGATAGTGGTGGTCATACGGCTGTTATCAATGATATTGCTTTTAGCCCTGATGGACGTTATTTAGTTTCTGCGAGTGATGACAAGACTATTCGTGTTTGGGATTGGAAACAGGGTAAAACAGTACGTTTTTTGCGCGGTTCAGTGAGCGAAGGAAATGAAGGTACAATTTATGCAATGGCATTATCACCTAATGGTAAATGGTTGGCAGTGGCGGGTTGGATGGATAAAAGCAATGCCGTTGTACCTTGTTGTGGTGATATTCGTCTTTACGATTTCCAGAGTGGTGAATTAAAAGCGTTACTACATGGGCATCGTAGTGTGGTACAAGCACTTACGTTTTCACCCGATAGCCAAAAACTGATTTCAGGGAGTAGTGATAAAACGGCTATTATTTGGCAAGTCACAACACAAAAACCCTTACAAACACTCAGCGGACATAGCAAAGCAATCCATGCATTAGCATTTAGTGCAGATAACCAGAGGGTTGTGACAGGCAGTTTCGATCATAGCTTACGTTTGTGGCAAGTGGTTGATGGACAACTTATTGCAACCCTACAAGGGCATACTGATAAAGTGAATGCCGTAGCTGTATCACCTAAAAGTGATTTAATTGCCTCAGGCAGTGATGATCAAACAATTCGCCTTTGGGATGCACAAAGCGGAAAATTTCTACGCCGTATGACCAAGCAAGGTACAGGAATAGAGGTGAGTAGTTTGAGTTTTTCACCTGATGGGCTGCGTTTATTATCAGCTAGTCATTCTGCACCAATGGCTTGTTATGTGTGGGATGTTGCTTCAGGGAAGAAACAGCACACCTATAAGCATGACAATATTGTTCTTGCCACAGGTTTCAGTCCTAATGGAGCGCACATTGTTACCGCAGGTGGTGTTGATAATAAAATTTATCTCTGGGATAGCAAAAATGGCAAGTTAGTACAAACTTTGGGCGGGCAGGGTGCAGCGATATGGTCAGTGGGCTTTGCTACTGATGGACAAAGTATTGCATGGGGAAAAACATCAACACACATTAGTCGAACGAATCGTGGTGAATTAGAGCAACAACTGCATCTAAGTCAACGTAATAGCAGCCTTGGTACACCTAAACCCGTAACAAAAAAGCAAACATGGCAACGTGCAAAAGATGTTGTTGGTGATTGGTCTTTGCAGAGTCATAAAAGTGGCGATTATGGTTACCAAGCCATTTTGGAAATTAAACATAAAGGAAAAGTCAGCGCACGCATTGAACGTAATGCAAGCAATGGCTATGGGCATACGGCTTATACGTTTACCCCTAATGGGAAAAATATCATTAGTGGCGGCAGAAATGGCACGCTTAGTTTGTATAGTAATAAAGGTCAAAAACGTGGTGAGTTTATTGGACATAACAGCGAAGTATGGGCGGTAGCTGTTTCTCCTGATGGTGAGTATTTAGTCTCTGGAAGTGATGATAAAACCGTACGCTTATGGCGCGTTAATAACCAAGAATTATTGCTAACGCTTTTTACGGGGGAGAAAAAAGATTGGGTTGCATGGACTCCTGAAGGCTATTACACCGCTTCACCAAAAGGCGATCATTTGCTGGGGTGGCAAATTAATCGTAGCAAGGATAAAAGTGCTGATTATGCGGCTGCTGAACAATTGCGTAAGCATTTTTATCGTCCTGATATTATTGATCAAACCCTTCGCTTAGGCAGTGCAAAACAAGCCGTGGCTCAGGCAGATGACATAGACGTTAAGTTAGTTGATTTATTGGGCAAAGGCTTGCCACCTAAGTTTGTTCTTAGCCAGCCTCAAAATGGCACGATTGTGACGCATAAAATGCAAAATATCACACTGCTTTTTTCCGCAGGTGCTAAAGCGACGAGTTTGGAAGCATACGTTAATGGTGTGCAAGTGATTGGTCGAGGCAAAATGGCATTACCTGCGCGTGCTAATAAGCATGAGAAAACCATTACCTTGCCGTTGAAAGCAGGTGAAAATAATATTAAGGTGATTGCGCATAATAGCATTGGACAAACAATACGTGAATTTAAGCTGATTCTCAATGATCCAGCAACGCGGAAAAAAGGCCGTTTATTCCTTGTTGCTGTAGGGGTGAGTGACTATGACGACAACGAATTAGATTTACATTTTGCTGCCAAAGATGCCATTGCAGTGGAAAAAATATTGCAACAACAAGGCAATAAGCAATATAAAAAAGTGATTAGTGTTATCTTGGCTGATGGACATAAAAATCCAACGCGTAATAATATTGAAGATGCCGTCAGCTTATTTCGTGATGCGACTATTGATGACACCGTGGTGTTATTTATTTCTGGTCATGGGATTAATGATGGACAACATTACTATTTTTTACCGCGTGATGCGGAAAAACAAGGCGATCATTGGCGACCTTCCTCCGTGGTGAAATGGCGTATTTTGCAAGATGCATTGGCAGATGCGAAAGGTCAACGGATTTTGCTGGTTGACACTTGTCACGCTGGCAACGCCTTTAATCCACGCTTAGTTAACGATGCCGCAGCAAAAGATATTATCGTCATTAGCTCGACTGATAGCCAAAGTTTAGCGTTTGAAAAAGCGGAATTGGGGCATGGTGTATTTACCTATGCCTTACTCGAAGGTTTAAAGGGCAAAGCTGATGCACTTGATGGCAACAAGCAAATCACCTTTAAAGAGTTAGATACATGGCTGTCGATTCATGTGCCTAAGTTAAGCGATGGTGCGCAAACCCCTGTATTGAATTTACCGCCTAGCTTTAAAGATTTTCCCTTTGTGCATTTATAATGATTAAGTGGTTGATATATAACGGCTATTTCTTGTTACGAGGCTCCAGCTTCGTAATATCATCTTAGTGGCTCTGCCACTCGTACAGCAACAGGAGTCATATTGTATGAAAAAAGTAATGAAAATTATCCCCTTGTTTCTTATCCTCCCCCTAATTTTCATCTTCCCCAGTATCACTTATGCAAAAGACAGTAGCATTGTTATTTTCGATGGTTCTGGCAGTATGAAAAAGAAGATTGATGGCAAAGCTAAATTTGAAATTGCCAGTGAAGTCATGAGCAATCTTGTGCAAAACTGGAATGAAGATGTTGATCTAGGGCTAATGGTTTATGGGCATCGTAGTAAAGCCTGTGATGATATTGAGATGGTGATTCCTGTGGGTACACCTGATGCGGATAAATTTCTTGCTGCCATCAAAGCGATTAAGCCCAAAGGCGAAACGCCCATTGCTGAGTCAATGAAGCAAGCAGCGGAAAAACTGAATTACGAGGAAAGCCCAACAACCATTATTTTAATCAGTGATGGTGAAGAAAGTTGTAATGCTGATCCTTGTGCAATGGCAAAGCAACTAGAAGCGAGTGGTACTAACTTTACCGCCCATGTTATTGGTTTTGATGTGAGTGACGAGAAACAAGTTAAAGCATTAGAACAATTAAAATGCGTAGCTGAGAGTACGGGCGGACAGTTCATTGAAGCCAAGGATTCTGAAGGGCTAAAAACTGCCTTAGAAGAAACCGCAAAAGCCGTTGCTGCACCCGAGCCAGCACCTGTTGTTGCGAAAGAACCCGTAAAAATAAGTAAAAAAGAAGGTGTTCTGTGGGAGGATCACTTTGATCGCGAAACACTGGGTGATGCTTACGAAGTAATAGAGCCTGATGAAGATAGAATGGCAATCTCTGATGGAGGTTTATTATTAATTACAACCTCTCCCGCTAAAAATAGTGTTCGCCTCAAACAAAAAATATCAGGTGATTTTGAAGCATCCGTTAAAATTAACGTTGCGATGACTAAAAAAAATCAAGCGGGGATAAAATATTCAGCAGGGGCAGGCAACCATATAGCATTAGGTTTTGCTGTTAGTGGTATAGGTAAAAGCTATATTTACTTTAATAAAATGGTTAAAGGCAAAGAGAATAGCAGTCGTTATGATAAACAAATTGGTAAAAGAAAACTGGCTTCCTATGAAAAACGCAAACAAGAAGACTGGTATTTAAAAATAAAAAAGAAGGGCTTTAAGTTTAGTGCGTATGCCAGTGTTGATGGCAAAGAATGGGTTAATGTTGGTGAACATGCCTTACTCAAAAAAGAAGGTAATATTTCTCTTGAGGTCTTTGGTAAAGGCGTTGAAGATCCTGTTCTTTTTGATGATTTTGTTATTAAGCCAATCGACTAACGTTCAATGCAATCCCGCCTATTTATTTTATTCTTACTATTGGCTGGGATTTCGCCTGCACTTTTTGCGGCTCAAATTGAGTTAAAAACGGGGCTAAAAGCTGAGCCTAAAGCAACACCAGAAAGCAAGCCACACGTTAAGCCACAGCTCGCCCCTCAAGTTCAAAAACCTCAAGTAGAAAAAAATACAACGCCTGTCTTTAAGGTTGTTCGCGTAGCACCTTATACGCATTTATATGCTGAAGTGGGGACTAAAAAGCGTGGGCAACTAAAGCAAGGTGTAAGGCTGAAGGTGATTGGCTCAGCAATAGCAGTAGATGGGAAAAGCTGGAGTAAAATTGAATTTAAAGGGCGGGTGGGGTATGTGAAATCGTCGCATTTGAAGGGGGATTGATGATTTTGTTCAATAAATAAACGATATCGTTTTTTTAGTCTATTTTTGTTATAGAATCAGGAAACGATACAAACAGGGCTAAATTAATGTGTAAAACACTAGAGTTGTCTAAAGCCGTTTACCAGCAAGCCGCCGAACTCTTATGGCAGGATAGAGCCAGTGGGTATTTACGTTATCCACCAGGACTTGCAGAATATATTGATTTGCTTAAAGCGTTACAAACGTTGACTAAAAAAGATCAGCAGCAGCGTTTAAACATTATTGCAAACTATGCATTGAAAAAAGAACGGGTGTTACTTATATTAAATAAAAAATTTACTTTTTATTACTTTTGATGATATATTCCTGCCATGAAAGTCATTAAACTGTCCACATGGGCAAACCAAAATGGTTATTCGTACCGAGGTGCCTATAACCGTTTCAATGCAGGAAGA
>DRMA01000058.1 GCA_011375245.1 Thiothrix sp.
GGATATAAATACCAGGTTCATCTGGCAACGTACTTGGAGCAGCTACCAATCCAAAAAAATCCAACCACAATATAGGATTCTTCACATAGGCATATAAATTATACCCACCAAGAATACGAATAGGATCTGCTGAAAGATAATGGCCAATATCAACATCATAATACCGAAACCGATTATAATACAACCCACTCTCATCATCACACCATTGCCCCTGAAAACGCACAGGACAATCCACTTTATTATGCCGTTGCTCCTGAATTCCACCCCACGCTGTATAATGCGTCTGCCAGACAATATCTCCGCGATTGTTGATCAGCTCTTGTGGTGTACCTAGATGATCGGTAATCACCGAATAAAACTGGTCTTGTTCAATTTTTGCTAAAGGGGCAAAGCTATGTGGGTCAAAGACCCAGTGGGCTTTCAGTTGTTTATTTTCGACTTCATGTAAAACAACGTCTTCATCCCAAATAAACGCCATCTGTTCGCCTGTCGATGACGTTTTCTCAATACGCCGTCCAAATGGATCATAAGCATATTCCCAGCGTTCACCATCGGGTTTAATGATTGCGCGTAATTGATCTAAACTATCCCATTCATACTGCCATAATGCTGTTTTAACATTATCTTCATCTTCTGCATCTGCATCCGCTATTTTTTGATATTTTTCGACTAAGCGACCTTGTTGATCATAAACATAGTGAGTATCATTTTTTGACGCAAGGCGATCCCCTTTATCATAGTTTAATTCGGCTTGCTGGTTATCTTGCTCAATATGACTAAGGTTATCATTATTATCATAAAGAAAATGTTCATCAATTCCCCGATCACGTAAGACATCCGTCAGACGCTCCACGGGATCATAAACATACGTCGTTTCGCCACGTAAGACATCTTTAATGCCCGTTAAATGCGCTTTATCATAGTGATAATCCCGTTTTACAATGGCACGAGGCGATTGAAAAGCTTGTGAGGCTTGTGAATATCCTGTAACGACCGCTTGTTGTTGCAAGCGACCCATCTCATCAAACTGTTGGTGTAATTGGTTTTGTCCTGGTAAATCACGACGTATTTCTGCGCCACGTGCATCACGTTCTAAACGCAGTGGGTCGTGTCCTTGTACTTTAAACGCCTGTAACAAGCCATTGGCATCAAAACGATAATCAATATGTAAGCCCATATCAGAGCGCAAAGTCGTTAAATCGCCCGTGACACTATAGTCACGTTCTAGCACATGACCATTTTGCGTTTCTTCAATAATATGCCCCAATATATCGCGTTTAAACACAATATCACTGTCATTATTGCTCGCTTGCTGCAAGAAACCCGCTGGATCATAAACAAAACGGGCTTGTGTATCGGGTGCCGTTTGTGCGGTTAAACGACCCAAGGCATCATATTGATAATCAATCTGTTCCCCTAGACCATTAATAAACGCAATACGTTGCCCTGCTAAATCGTATTCAAACTGTAATTCGCGTCCATCAAACCCTATTTCAGTGCGAATTTGCCCCGCACTGTCATAGATAAAATGATACACCTCGCTTTTCGCATTGGTTACGGTCTCAAGACGATCAGGTTCGTTTGACCAGCCAAAATGCAGCTTTCGACCTAAGGCATCACGTCGTTCTAATAAACGCCCACAATGCCCGTATTGATATTCGGTGACTTGCTGGTTGCGGTCGGTAAAATGAATAAGATGACCACCTGCATCATAGTTATAACTATTCTGTGTCCCATCGGCATAGACAACGCTGATTAAATTGCCCATTAGGTCATACTGATAAGCCGTACGATGCCCCAGTGGATCAGTAATCTGTGTCAGTCGTCCAAAAGCATCAGACTGATAGCTTTTTATATGTCCTAGCCAATCAGTTGCTGCTTGTAAAACACCACGCCCATTAAATTGCTGTCTGAGCTGATGACCCAAAGGATCGGTTATTTGGGTAAGATTGCCCTTTACATCATATTGCAAGTGGTAGCGAGACTGTTTAGGGTCTTCGAGTATGATCAAACGATGATTTTGATCGTAAACACGATTCCATGTATTACCTGCACTATCCGTTAGTTGTGTTGGCAGGTGTACATGATTATAAATAATAGTTGTGGTCTGTCCTAATGCATTAATAATGCGATGGCGATTGCCATGCCGATCATAGTGATATTCTGTACTTGCACCATTCGGGTTTGTTTGACGCACAATACGGTTTTCAGCATCATAGTCCGTTTTTTCTTCAGCCCCTAGTGGATTAATCTCACGCGCTATTTGCCCGTTTTCATTGTATTGATAACGCCATACTGCACCTTCACTATCTGTTACCTCAACCCAGCCCGCATTATCAATAAAGGAGAGAGTTTTTTCGTCATAACCGCCTAAGCCCGTGCTATAAATACAGCGATCAAACTCATCATAACGAAAGCGAATAACTGCGCCATCTTTACTTTGCTCTTCTTGCAAACGATGTTGTTTATCATAGATAAAATAATCACGCTGATTCGCTGCATCGGTAATGCTAATAAGGTTACCACGTGCATCATAGTCATAGCTGACAAGGGTTTGTATCTGTTTATCAGGATAAATAAAATCAATGGATGAAATAAAGTTTTGTGCGTTATAACGCAAGATCAAGGTACGTTTTTCTAATTTTTGTCGAATGCCGACTAGTTGCTCTTGGGCATTATAAGCAAGTTCGACACCTTGCCCACTCGGTTCTGTTAAAGATGCTAAAGGGCGAATGACCCCTTCAACAATAGGAAAACGATACTGCCAAATCTCTCCTGAATCGTTATCCCATTGGGTGATAACATAGCAATCAGTAAGGTAATGTAACTCACTAAATGCACCTAAATTAACCAGACGATGCCCTTGCTTTAGTTGGTCATCACTATCCGCAAAAATAATGACATTGCCTTCCGCATCGGTAAACGCATATTCTTTATGCCCGCCATCCTCGATGTATTCAACGCTTAAATGACAGAAATAACGACATGTCCAACCAAAACCTAAAGGCGATACAGTGTCTCTTAACTGGCTATCATAATAACGCTCCCAGTCTAAATCGACTTTTCCTGTTATAGAAAAATCTTCTGCATAATGTTGTATTGCGCCTGTTGCAATATCAATGGGCATTTTCTTATCTTCTTTATTGGTTTCAATTTTCTTGAATAAAAAATTTTATGAGCTACAGTTACATTGCTTTTTACCTTTTAATCCCTTTAGTCCTTTTTGCATCCCAAGCTGCATCGTACTTTGTACCATGCTAACAGCAATACCTTTGACCATCGCTGAAATACTCACTCCTACCAAAACATTACTAAATCCAATTGTCATTGCATTCGGTACAACAGGAATATCACTACAAGAAGTTGCCATTAAAGGGGCAACAAACGCTAATGGCGCACCATTAACGGAAACATTTGGACTACCAACAGCCGTTGAACCTTGTGCACCTGGATAAGGAATCGGTGGCATCAATAACTTTGCCCATGTTTGCCATTTGGTTAAAGCACTAAAACTGGTTTGAATACTTGTCCATGCTTTTGCCGTAGTAGAGGTATCAATACCCGTGACATCTTTTATAAAACTTTCCGCACTTTTAGGTTTTGGAATAAGCGCAGCAATGCCAGCAATCGCCATATTTGCAAAAATAGTCAAACCCATTAACGTTGCTCCCATCGCCACATTGGTTAAATACCGTTTCCAATAGGGCATATTCGTTGGCGTAGGCGGCACGGGGATACCTTGCGGTATATGTACCGAATAACCCATTGAGCCAACGGTACAAGCAGGCATATTATTAATAAACGTATCAGCCATAGGAAATTTAGGCGTATGCCATAAATAAATTGAGCCGAAATAAGGATGTATCGGAATACCAGGAATGGGAGCAACGGCATGAACATCAATACCCACAATGGTATCCATTAATTTTGCGGCAGGCCATAAAGGCATAATGCAATTCTCCGTTAAATAAAAAAATGCTTAAAAAGCGATATGAGTAACTTGGATTGTGTCGGTTAAACGACTTTTTTGGTAACTGATATCAAGCTGTTGACCCATATAAGCCGATTCATAGTTACTCTTGCTAACAGTGGTATAGGTTGTGATTGACTCATTTTTAAGTATTAAATGAATAATATAAGCACCATCAACACTTTGTGGTAAGGTCAAATTTCTCCCACCAACATTCTGTACAATATACGTTTTATGCGGTTCTTGATA
>DRMA01000059.1 GCA_011375245.1 Thiothrix sp.
TCATCACTTGTTTTTTGCTGATATGGCGTTAAAAGAAGAAGGGTTTGGTGAGTTATTACCAAGTGCAGATACCGTTATTCTTGATGAGTCACATCAGCTACCTGAAATTGCCTCCAATTTTTTTAGTGATACGTTGGGAAGTCGGCAACTACGTGAGTTATCACGTGATATTTTAGCAGAAGCATTACGTCTTGGGGATATACCAGAGCTTGTTGATGCAACACGGGAAATGGATAAGGATGTACAAGATTTGCGTTTGGCAATGGATAAGCCAGGCATTCGCGAGCCTTGGCATAAGATAAGTACTAAACCTGTCATTGTGACGGCAATGAAGAAATTGGTTGATACCTTGCTCACACTTGATCGATTGTTAAGTGATGTACAAGAAAGAAGCAAGGACTTAAAAGTTTGCCATGAGCGTTTGCTACAGTATCAAAGACAAGTAGAAAATATGCAAGCCTCCAACGAGAGCAGTATACAGTGGTACGAAACGTTTACACGTTCGTTTAGTTTAGTGTCTACGCCATTAGAAATTGCCTCAGAATTTAAAAAGCAAATGGGACATTTTTCTTGTGCGTGGATTTTTACTTCTGCAACCTTAGCTGTTGATAAATGTTTTATGCATTTTAATCAACGCATAGGCATTGAAAATGCCACTGAGTTGTTACTGGATAGTCCTTTTGATTATTGGCACCATTCATTATTATATGCGCCACCTGATATACCAGAGCCACAGCAACATGATTTTGTAGAGCAAGTGGTTGATGCGTCGATTGCAGTGATCAATGCCTGTAAAGGCGGTGTTTTTGTACTGTTTACCAGTTATTACGCATTGAATAAAGCAGCTAAGTTATTTAAAGAAAGCTTAGGGCGAACGATTATGGTGCAAGGTGAAGCATCACAGCAAGAAATGTTGGAGCGTTTTCGTCAGCATGGCAATGCAGTATTATTAGGTACAGGGAGCTTTTGGGAAGGTGTTGATGTAAGAGGGGAGGCATTAAGCTGTGTTATTATTGATAAACTGCCCTTTGCTGCGCCTACTGATCCTGTTACTGAGGCGAGAATTCAATCAATCAAAAATAATAAAGGTAATGCCTTTGCTGATTATCAGTTACCCCGTGCGGTTATTACGTTAAAGCAGGGGGTTGGTCGGCTGATTCGTGATGGTGCGGACAAAGGTGTATTGGTTATTTGTGATCCACGCTTGCGTACTAAAAGCTATGGTCGTGTGTTTCAAGAAAGTTTGCCACGTATGCCTCGTACACAAAAAATTGAAGTGGTGAAGCGCTTTTTCTCATTGCATTCTGCCGTTCAAGCCCCTCTTGAGGTAACGACTGAGAAGGAAAGTTCTAATAATCAAACAAATCAAGCTGATCAGACCCAGTCAACTACTCACCCCTGAAGGGGGAGCTTGCAAAAGCTCAGTTGACTAAGCTCAGTCCTTCGGGACTCCGTTATTCATGTCATGGTACGTCAGGATGTACGCTCATTTCGTTAAAGACTTTCCACTTCTATTGACTTAAAAATAGTTTAATCTTATGAAAATTCTTGCGCTTGAAACTGCGACGGATGCTTGTTCTGTTGCTTTATTGATAGATGATGATTTATTTATTGAGTTTGAATTAGCGCCTCGACAACATACGAAGCTGATTTTGCCCATGATTGGTAAGGTATTAGCAGCGGCTGGTATTGCTTTAGCTGACTTGGATGCTATTGCATTTGGTCGTGGACCTGGAGCTTTTACAGGATTACGTATTGCTGCAGGTGTAACGCAAGGCTTAGCATTAGCTGCTGATCTCCCTGTTATTCCAATCTCAACATTGGCCGCGTTAGCACGGCAGAGTTATGACACACACAAACATACACATATTATGGTGGCACTGGATGCACGTATTAATGAAGTGTATTGGGGGAAGTATGTGGTGCAAGACAATAGACTTATATTACAAGGGGAAGAGCAAGTTTTATTACCACAAGCTGTTGAACTACAGCGCTTACATAATGAATCGTGGGTTGGTGTTGGTTCAGGTTGGTCAGTGTACGCTGATGTGTTGCAGGAGAAAGTCGGAGAAATGCAGTTTATTTATGCTGATAGCGCGCCTTCTGCAGTATCCATTGCGCGTTTAGCAGTTGATGAATTTATTGCAGGAAATGCTGTGGCAGTAGAAGAGGCTCAGCCAGTCTATTTACGCGATAAAGTGGCTGAGACAATAGCAGAGAGGAAAAAAAAGCAGTATGCACGATGATATTCTACATAATGATTTGCATCGCAATTTAGATAGCTTGGCAATAAAAACAGCAAAAGTACTTCTTAAATCAGCCAACGTCTTGGTTACTGCTGAATCTTGTACGGGGGGTTGGGTGGCAAAATTGATGACAGATATCGCAGGAAGTTCAGCATGGTTTGATCGTGGCTTTGTGACGTATACTAATCAATCAAAGCAAGAGCTTTTGCACGTTTCCTCTGAGTCTTTAGCGCAATATGGTGCAGTGAGTGAACAAGTTGTTAAAGAAATGACAACAGGGGCATTAGCAAACTCATCTGCAACATTTGCACTGGCAATTAGCGGTATTGCAGGGCCAAGTGGTGGTTCTCAGGACAAACCCGTAGGGATGGTTTGTTTTTCATGGCAAGTATTAGGCGAATCAAGTGAGGAAGAAACGCAGTTTTTTACAGGAGATCGTCATGCTATTCGAGTGCAAGCGGTGTATTACGCATTAGAAAAAATAATCAAAAAAATAAAATAATATAAGTTAATGATTTTTATAAATTAATTAAAATTATATTTTTAATTAAAATTATTAATGTGATTAATTAATATGCGATTCAGATACTATCTGTACAATGCACGGCAGATCAAAGACAGCAACAAGAAGAAGAATCAATAATAATAATAATTGCCTTTGACA
>DRMA01000060.1 GCA_011375245.1 Thiothrix sp.
GCAATATTGGACACTGCAAGGGGTTCGCAAGACCGAACGTGAGTGGTCAGCGCATTTTGCTAAGCACATGCAGGGCTATTTGATGAATCCAGGACGGTTTGAACGTTTGAATGGCATGGGGCAGGGCGCTGGAGGAATGAGTCTTTCTGCATGAATGCAATGGGCTGCTACGGTTAAAGTAACAAGGCAGCCCAATTCTCTCCAAGGGCTACTGCATTTGATTATTTCACAATTTCTGTTCTCAGCATAACGTCATAAGGTTATTCCCTCCACAAGCTCACAAAATGCTAGAATCCACCTCGGTATTAGTATTACAAGCTAATCTCATTCTTCATTCAAACCCAATACGAACAACCACTATCATGATTATTCCTGAATTACTCGCCCCTGCAGGCACTCTAAAAATGATGCGTTACGCTTTTGCTTATGGTGCGGACGCGGTTTATGCAGGACAACCTCGCTATAGCCTTCGTGCGCGTAATAACGAATTTGTGAATAAGAATTTACTGATTGGTATTGAAGAAGCCCATGCTTTGGGTAAAAAATTGTTTGTTGCAGTGAATACCATGCCACATAACAGTAAGGTGAAAACCTTTATGGCCGATCTTGAGCCTGTGATCGAAATGAATCCTGATGCGCTGATTATGGCTGATCCAGGGTTAATTATGATGGTGAAAGAGAAATGGCCTGATGTACCTATTCATTTATCAGTACAAGCCAATACAGTCAACTTTGCGACGGTCAAATTTTGGCAAAACTATGGCGTAGAGCGCATTATTTTATCGCGTGAATTATCACTGGATGAAGTGGCTGAAATTCGCCAAGAATGTCCTGATATCGAATTAGAAGTATTTGTGCATGGTGCGTTGTGTATTGCCTATTCTGGGCGTTGTTTGTTGTCAGGCTATTTTAATCATCGTGATCCAAACCAAGGAACGTGTACCAATTCTTGCCGTTGGGAATATTCAACAAAGCCAGCCGTAGAAACAGAAGAGGGTATTTTTCCTGTGCCACCTAAAGAAGTGGTGCTTTCTGCTGATGCATTGAATAATGCAGGGTGTGGTGATCAAGAACGCCATCCTTTAGCTGATCAAATTTATTTTCTAGAAGAGAAGCAGCGCCCTGGTGAGTTAATGCCGATTATGGAAGATGAGCATGGCACGTATATTATGAATTCCAAAGATTTACGTGCTGTTGAACATATCAAGCGTCTCACCGACATTGGTGTTGATTGTTTAAAGATTGAAGGGCGTACTAAATCACATTACTACACAGCGCGAACGACACAAGCGTATAAACAAGCAATCAATGACGCAGTAGCAGGGCGTGACTTTGACGAAAAATTGCTTGGTGTATTGGAAAATCTTGCTAATCGCGGTTATACCGATGGTTTCTTTGAACGTCATCATACGCATGAATATCAAAATTATATCGACAATGCCTCCAAGGCGAATAAGCAGTTATTTGTGGGTGAAATGATTGCATCTGATCCAGTGAATGGCACAATAGATGTTGATGTGAAAAACCGCTTTCAAGTGGGTGATCGCCTTCAACTGATTATGCCTGATGGTAATAATCGGGATGTTGAGTTATCTGCAATGGAAAACTTAAAAGGGCAGGCAATGGATGTTGCACCAGGAAGTGGGCATCAGGTACGTTTGCCTATTGAAGATGTTAATCAAAGTAACGTATTGATTGCGCGTTATTTGTAATGTCTAAGAGGGGTAATTTGACCTTTTGTGTATAGCCAAAATGAGGCGATTTCATTGCCTTTACGAGGCTTTGCTTTAGTACAAAATGACCTGTTTTTTGACAGAGTATAGTGCTTTCCTCTACAGTACGCCCGCTAATGCTGTTATGGCAGTTTTACTGCCTGAGCAAGCAAGACACAATTTCCAAAATAATAATTAAGGCATTGACGATAACTGGAATTATCTCGCCACTAATGGAAAATTGGAAAATACGCTTAATAATTTTATTTTACTAGCAATATACCGAAACCATTAGGAGACTTAATGAACATTGAACATGCGCTAGGTTTAGGAACAAACCTGATTCCTACCAAAGAAGACAGAAAACGCCTTCAGCTTTATATTAATCTGAAGTTGGCTTCTACGGGTCAACCTGTTAGCCATGCTGGTGATTATGAGTTTCTAACTATTGCTTCTGATTTACTCAAGAGTTATCGTGAAAAAAATCGTTTACTCGCCCACCACCTTTGTCCCGCAGATCAACGTATACAAAGCTTTCTTGATAGCTATTTAGCCGACTGTGGAGAAGCCGTTCCTCAATTACTCAATAATTCGCTTATTTTAGATCGTTATGGTGTGGCTAGAGAGCTTTCGTTACCGTCTGATGGCAATGAGTTTAAGTCTGATATTGTTTCTAGTTATCGTATTCGCCAAGGGATTTTAAATAACCCTGCTAATGATCGTCGTACTACTAAAGGTTCTTTTCATATTGCTGAGGGCGGTTTGCCCATTCCTGGTGATAAAAAAGCGGTACCGCGTGTTACTTATGCGCGTTTATTAACCGCAGCGTTTAATGCGCCTGATGAATTGATGCAATTGCCGTTTTCTGCCAATGAAGAGCGGAAGGCGAGTCTTTATGTTTCGTTATTATTACGTCCTGTTGTTTGCCCTGAAATTCCAGAGGTTGAAGATGAGAAGTTGATGGAAATTCGCTTTTTTGCCCCTGGTAATTTGGTGAGCAACCTTGATTTTGTTGAAAGTATTTTTGGTAATGCAGGCAATCCGTTTCTTGCAGAGCATGATGTTGCTTTGGATGTTAATCGTTGGACAGGTCATACGGGATGCGTCATTCTCGCTCCACACCTTGTTACCTTAAAGAAAAAGGATCTTGGTTTACCGCATTATGATGATGCGACAGAACGCCAACGTAACGATGGCATGTGTTGGAAACAAGACGATGAATGCTATAACGATGGCAATGCCTTTAAAATTACTGCACGTGATAAACGTGGTGTAATCGTGACTATTTTGGCAGATAACTATTATGGTTATTGCAAAAAAGAAGTCAAAACCATGCTGAGCTATTCCGCCAATTTATTTGGTCTTGCTGAGGAAGAACATGCGGGGGGAGCATTAGCCTTTAGACGACGTAATCATGGTTATGAGTATGGCGTTGATAGTCGGGCGCATAAGCAGCCTGATTTGTATAATTTTAGCACGATGCTGAAAAATTATGGTGAGCTTATGGAGCTTCACGAAGAAGGCTATGCGGTTGATAAACAGCATCCTAATATTATTTATGTACCGCTTAATTTACGGATGGATGTACAGAGTCAAACCATCCGTTGGATACGCAGTAATAATACCGATGAAACCGTTATTAAGTTACAGCCAAACAAGATTTATATTCAACCGAATGGTTATAAGATTGAATTAGAAAAGCATCCTGGTGCGCCTTCATGGCGTTTAATTGGTACAAGTGCAGAAGGTGTTTTCTGTCATAAACCCTGTACGGTATCAGGAGGGGGAAAGTCAGAAATCTCTAAATCACTGGAAGATGCAGTGATTTATGGCTCAATCTTTATTAACGATTTAGAGGATGATCTTAACAAAGTCGCTGCGATTTTTGAGTATGATTATTCACAGCGCTTTACCGCTGAATTTAATGATGAGGATGCCGATCCATCACGTAAGCCTTTGAGCCCAAGACGTAGCTTAGGCTCGGTGATTAAGTTGCTAACGCCTTCTGAAAATCATACTGAGGAATTTAAAGCGTGGTTAGCAGCGATACCCGCGCGTATTCTTTCCATTGTTTTTGTTATTAAGCGAGTTTACAACGTTGAGTGGGGGGATGATTGGCGCTCACATTTTTCAGTTGCTGTTAGTAATGGTAAACCAGGGCATTCACTAAAAATAGATGGGCGCGATCTTGTTGCGTCGTATTTACGGGTTGGTTTAGATGCGCAAGGAACGTGGCAAACCTATAAAGTCAGACAAGATTTTATTGCGACTGAAAAAGTCCAAATGGAAGATGATATTACCACTTCTGTGGTTGTTAGTAGTGATTTGTTACCCAATGTTTCACCAAAATCTGATAATTTGAGCGTCAAGCTGACAACGAACTGTGAATACCGTTTATTCCAACGTCCTGATGAGGCAATACATCGTGGCTTTGATAAACAAACTGAATTTGATATGGCACAAGCAGGTAATTTTATTGCTAATTTTGAGCCTTTAATGGGTGAGGCATTAGAAGCAGAAGTTGAAGATGTCGTTGAGTTCCAGAAATATACTGAGCCAATGAAAATGCTATTGAAAACGGCATATGAAAAGGGTGATGAGTATGTGGTTTCATCAGCTAGCCCACGACTGGTCAATGGTGAGCCAAGTCAAAACCCACGTTATTTACAAGTTCGCCCTGATTTACAAAATGCGACTCGTACTTATGCATCACAGATTGGCGCACGTTTTAAGCGTCAATTAGCCTTGGATGAACCCGTCATTCAGTCCGTTAATGCGGTGTTGACAGGGCGACGTAATAATCCACCAGAGCCAGGGATTCGCCCACTTGCTGTTTATAATCCCATTCATTATCAGGAGTTGCCTGAGTTGTTTATGGACTTTATTTGTAGCGTGACAGGCAAGTCACCTTCAACGACAGGTGCAGGCAGTGAAGGTGCATTAACCAAAGGGGCTTTTAATGCACTTCGGGCAACCGCTGATCTTAATAATGCCTTGGTTTCGTTTATTATTACAGGCTATGCAGGATTTTCCAGTGCGGCAGGTTATATTGGTTCTGATTTACGCGTTGATCATGATATTAGTTTGCTTGTCCCCGAAATATGGGCGCGATTGAATAATCACGAGAGAAATCCTTCCTATCTTATTCGTAATGGCTATTTGGAAAAGGTCGAAGATTTTGAGCATAACGGTGAAGTTATTCAAGCAAGTCGCTTAGGCTATCGGATTACGGATCGTTTTGTTTCGCGTTTTATGGGTAAAATATTTGATAATCCTGCGGTGGTTTTTGATGAAGCAATTCTAAAGCCTGAAACACAAAATATGGATGTGTATGTGGATGGGATTAAGAATATTACGGAAGCACAACAAACTAGCGCACAATGTTATCTTGATGATGGCAGTATTGAAGATGCCTGCCCACCCTTAAAGGCGCTGTTAACAATTATGGCAACAGGTGAGTATAAGGGCATGGATGTTCATCATCCTGAAGTGAGGCTGATGTTTGATCGTGAAGTGCTGTTGCATTCTAATTGGTATCAGCAACGTCTAAAAACAAAGCAACGCCGTGATATTGCTTTGTGGGAGCAAAACTGCGCTTATCTACAAGCATTTATAGAAAAAGAAAGCCATGAAGATCTCGCTGAGCGCTTGCAGATTGCTGATAAATTAACTGCAGCAAAAGCGAAGTTAGAGCAGATGCGTAGTGATGATTACTTGCGTCGTTTGACAGGGACGATTGGTGCTGATCCGTTGACTGCTTCTAACTAGAGTATGGGCTGCTGTAAGTTTATGGATAGGACAATTTGCAAAGAATTAATTGCCCTATTACCGTTCGATATTACCGTTCGATTAATTAGTATGATAATCCAACGATAACATGGGGCGTGAACTTAGTGTGTCAAATTCACTGGAATAGAATCCAACACCATCCCCATGCGATGCGTTAGCAATAATAATGCCATAGTTACTACTTGGATTATCAATCCACTGTTGAATTGCCGTTACACCTGCAGCATTAAAGGTGATGGCTAGAGAGCCTGAGTTATTCGCATTAATGCTACCAAGGACTTGTGACCCTCGATCATTATCGCCCTCTGCGCCGACTGATTGCCAGTTACTGCTATTATCAGCTTGATTCCATGTTGTTTGTATATCTGTCCATGTGTGTTTTAGAGCATAAATTTCATAGGATGCACCACTGGTATTAAAAACTTGAACAGTGATGGAGGCACTATCAATAATAGCTCCTGAGGGAAGGGCGTTGGCAATTTCCCAGCGAATGAGTGATGCAATACCATTGCCATCCCCATCAAGCAATAAATCGCTCGCATTGCCTTGATTATTATCGGGATCAGCTTGGGCAATATAAGCATCATTAGTACCGTTATAGCTTGAGTCAGGTAAGTTGCCGTTTTGGAACTTGGCAGTCCCCGTATCTTGTGTAGACGGTGTTGTGGTGTTTACTGTGATGGGGGAACTTTGAGCCGATGCATTATTACTGGTATCAATGGCATCGACGGTATACGTGTAGGCAGTATTAGCGGTAAGGTTATTATCGGTATAACTTGTGTTTGTTATCGTCGTGATTGCAGTGCTATCACGATAAACACGATAGCTTTGCACTGCAACATTATCGGTTGAGGCATTCCAGCTTAATGAAACACTATTAGAAGTGACCCCTGTTTCTCTCAGATTAGCGGGTATCGTTGGCGGTTCATTATCGGTTGTTGGTGGATTAGTTGTGTTGCGATAACGTAAGGATAGTTTTGGGCGTGAAGTGACGGTACTAAATTCACTGGAATAAAAATCAGCGCCATCACTACTTGATGAGTTGGCAATAATAATGCCGTAGTTACTACTTGGGTCATTAAGCCATTGTTGCACCACGGCTAATCCTGCTGTATTGAAATTGATGGTCAGTGAGCCTGTGTTGTTGGCATTGACAGTGCCAAGCACTTGTGTATCACGATCATTTGTACCCTCTGCGCCTGCTGATTGCCAGTTGTTATTATCATCAGCCTGATTCCATGTGACCTGTGATTCATTCCATGCGCGTTTTAATGCATAAATTTCATAGGAGGAGCCGCTGCTATTAAAGACATCAAAGGTGACTGATGCACTCTCAATGGTTACTCCTGTGGGGACAAAATTAGCGATTTCCCAACGGATAAGCGAAGCAAGATCGTTGCCATTGCCATCATCACCATCCAAGAGTAAATCAGTTGCGCTGCCTTGGTTGTTATTGGTATTTGCTTGGGCAATATAGGCATCACTTGTGCCGTTATAGTTTGTATTGGGTAGATTGTCATTTTGGAAGGAAATATTGGTTGTTGGATTATCAGGTGTTGGGTTATCGGGTGTTGTACCGCTTTTCACGATGCTAAATGTATCAGGTATGCTGCCATTTTCACGCAAAAAGAACGCATCTAAACGGTTATCTTTGATATCAATAATCATTGAACCGAGGTTTCTCAAACTTTTGTACATGACGGGGTGGTCAAGTGTTCCAGGTCCGAGTTGTCCTGAACTACCAGCAACTACATAAACAGTACCTTTATGGGGGGTTTTAGTGGCTTGTTTGGTATAAGCGCCATCACCTGTGCTATTGCCATCGCCAGCATTAAGGATCATGCTATCTTGCAGACTACTGGAGTTGCCATAATGCCCATCAATAAACTTGGAGCGCTCATAAGAATGGCTATGTCCTGATAACACTAAATCCACGCCCGCTTCTTCAAGGATAGGTAAGAAATTGTTACGCATTTCAGTTGTTTGTTCCTCATCACTGGAATCTGAATCATGCGAGCCTTTGCTATAAGGAGGATGATGCCAAAAGGCAATAATCCATTGCTGTGTTGTATCGGCTAGGTCTTGAGTCAGCCATGTTGCCATTGCCCCATTTGTTGAACGGTCTGTCTCATGGGAGTCAAGTGAGATGAAATGGATATTGTTATAGTCAAATGAATAATAAGCTTCAGTGCCTGATGCTGTGCCACCGACTTCTGCTGCTCTTGGAAAGGTGAAAATATCATAATAAGCACCACTTTCGGTCGCTGAATCAGCCGATTGACCATCATGGTTACCAATTGTTGCCCAGACAGGGGTATTACGTAGTACGGTAGGATACATATCAAACATGGCACTTTGGTATTGAGTATCAGTGCCATCATCATAGGCGTTATCCCCCAGCATTAGTAACATGTCTGCTTTGCTGTTATTGCTAAGGTAAGTAAGATAGGCATCACGCACATCACGTGCATTATTGTTATTGGTACCAGAGTCCCCTAGTATCCACAGTTTTGTAGTTAGAGATGTATTGGTTGCTGGCGCGGTGGTAAAGAAGTAATCTGCGCTTGCACCTGCAAGGGTTTGGCTATCTGTGCCAACGGAGTAGTAGTAGCGGGTATTAGCAGAAAGTCCGTTGATTTGTACACTATGCTCTGTGGTACTGGTTGAGCTGGTCACGCTCTGTGATAGATTGGTTGCAGTGTCTCCATAACGCACGACACCTTGAACGTTTGAATCCGTGCGCCAACGAATAATGATACTGCTACTTGTGGGTTGTTGTAGATAGGGAGCGCGTTCAAGATCGAGTGCAGTGGCAGGGGTTGTGCTGGTTAGTGCAATGAAAAATAATAAAATCAACCTGTGATTTAACCAGATAAATCGATAGGCCAATGATGATGGTGCGTGAAGCATGCAGCTCTCCATAATGTTGAATTATAGGTATTTACAAAAACCAACGGTCTATTGTTCTTTGCATGTTTATATAGCATGCAAAACGCTGAGGTTCTCATATCTTTCCTTGTATTCAGGCTATAATATTAAAATATAGGATGTATTTATTGTGTTGCTAGTTAAATAGATATATCCCGTTACGTCCACTTAATTTTATTTATCACTTTTATAAATCAATGAGGTATCAAAATATAGACACTGCAAAAAAAACGGTATGGATCGTGTTATTGCTGTCATTATCGTTATCTATTTCCCCTGTTGTGTTGGCACATGGGAATTTGCATCCGCAAATTGAAGCAGTATCAAAGCAGCTCAAGCAGCAGCCAAATGATATGGATTTATTGTTGCGACGTGCGGTACTCTGGTCTAAGCATGGGGAGCTTGATAAAGCGTTACGTGATGTTAAGCAGGTGTTGCAAAATAATCCTTCTTCAGGTTTTGCGTTATTGCTATCAGGTAGGTTGAAAAGAGATCAGCAGGATTATGCTAATGCTGTACTGTTTGCTAATCGGTTTATTACGCTTTTTCCTAAGCAGGCGAAAGGCTATCTACTTCGGGCAAGTATTATGCAAAACATGGCTAATAAAGCCGCTAACGCTATTAGTGATTATTCAACAGCAATCCGTTTATTGAAGCATCCGCGTCCTGAGTTGTTTCTGCAACGAGCTGATCTTCAGCTACAGCAAAAAAATGGTGTTGATTTGACCTTGCAACAACTTGCAGTAGCACGTGAACGTTATGGTTTTTTGTATGTATTGCAAAAGCGAGCCTTTGATATTGCTAATGCAGCTGAGCATTTTTCTGCTGCCATTACTCTTGCCATTGATATTACAGCGCACATGCAACGCAAGGAGCAGTGGTTAAAGCGGCAAGGAGATGTGCAACAAGCAATGGGAGATAATAAGAGCGCCCAGCAAAGCTATCTTGCTGCACAGGCTGCAATTAAACAGCTTCCTCAGCGTTTACAGCGTCATACTGATATGCTTAGTTTGCAACAGGAGCTTATGGTTTTAATCAAATGACACTAAAAGGTCGGATAATTACGTTCACAGATTAGAAGTAAGTCATGTGTGTTATTTTTTTATCAGAAGCATGTTTGAGCGTAGAGAGTTTCTGCTGAAGCGTGAATATAATTATTCTGGACAAAGCGCATCAAGAGGGCAGTTTTTGCAGTGTGGTTCTTCACGACAATGTTCTATTGCATGGTGAGCCAATAATGCGTGGAATTCATTGAATAATTCAACATCCTCATCAAGAAATAAAGTCATTAAATGCCGTAGCTCATCATGTGGCTCATCTCCGTTAATTAATCCTAGTCGATAAAAAATACGACGGGTATCTTCATCAATAATAAAAACGGGGCGTTCAAAGGCATAGAGTAAAATAAGATCAGCCGTTTCTTTGTCTATGCCACTATCGTTAATATTGAGCAATGTATTGCGTAATGTCAAAATGTCTAGTTTCTTGAGTTCCTTAAACCCACCTTGTTTGATATACCACTGACTGTAGTGTTTTACTTGTTTTGCCTTTTTTACAACCAACTCTGCGCTAATAATATTAGGTGTGTTAGCAACGTTTAGCCATATTGCTAGTTGTGTTGCTGTTGTTTTGTTGATGGTTTTTGGATGTAAGGCTTGATGGTGCTTCAGTTGTTCAAGTGCTGCCTTGCTGTAAGACAGGTGGGTTTGTTGTGCAAGTAATGCGGCAAGCATTGCCTCAAAGGGAGTATAGTTTGACCACCATTGTTGATCGCCATAAGCTTTATAAAGATCCGCGAAGATTTTACCTAGCATGTTTATGCGCCCATTATTAGAGAGGAAAAAAGTGCAAGAAATCTCCCATTATTATGACACAAATAGTTTGAGGTTAACCTATAGTAAGTTTTTTATTACCGTTTGTTACTTAATGCTATGCTTTTATTCATCAACAAAGCTATTCTCATCGACATGGTTAAATACGTCACAAGTCGAGTAGCCTGTGAACAATTAGGTTTGCACGCCAATACATTGAGAAAATACGCCGATGAAGGAAGCATCGAAATTATCAAAACCCCATCAGGACA